>DMNE01000426.1 GCA_003453735.1 Nitrospiraceae bacterium
GAGGGTGAGTTTTTCACCGTTATCCCTCAGTAACCGGAAGTCGTAGTATGCTTCACCAGCGCTCAGCGGGGTTAAGCGGTCTAATTCATACGAAACGACATCCGAGAGGGTTTCCTTAACGATAGAGGGCAACTCTGCAGTCGTGATGATCGTCCATGCCTTTGGTATGCTCAGCGTAATATCGGTTTTCGCCGCCTGTAAATTGCTCACAGTTAATGCGACAACAGATGCTAGATCCGCAGGTTGCAGGAATCCCGGCGCTTCGGAGAGTCTCTTAAACCCTGTGATCTTGATCTTGGATAAGAACCGTGAACCATACGCAAGAGAGACCTCTGAGTTCTCGATGGAAACGCAGACGTCCTTTTTCAGTGATATAACGTCGTTATCGAGACCGAAGCTGAGGACCCTCAAGAGCACCTCTCCCAGGCCTTTCAGCTTTGTTGCTGAACCGGCCACAATCGACGTCAGTTTTGTGATTGACAGCGCTTGACTCATTGCAGTAATTTTGCCGGACTCTTGTAAAAGAGGTATCGAAATTTATTGGGACCTTCAATGTAGATCGTCGCTTTAATAGTATGCCCCGTCTTCTCATCGTCTTTATACCCCACGGTCTCGACGGTGTATGTGGTCGATGAAAAACCCGGATTGGGGTTGAGATAAAGGTTAATGATCTGCTGCTGCTGCGCCAGCCCAGGGACTTCCGCTAAACTCATTATCTCTTTCTCTTCACGCATAGCTATAATGCTGTCGGCCATTTCAGGCGACATGCCGGGGATCGCCGCCAAGACTTCCTTCGGCGCTGCATTCACATTGATCTGAAGCGGGCCGGGCATGCTATTAGGCTTGATAGCGAGAAACTCAATGAGGCCTTTTTTCTCACGGTTCCCGTAAAGCAATTCTGGGGTTACTCCTTTGACCAGCAAAAGCTCTTCAAGGGTATCAAAATTTGCATGCTTCGCCTCATAGGGGTTGGGGAGAGACTGATAGTAGTCGTCGCCTGCACCGTTCAGCCTGTGTGTACCCAGCCCCTTTGAAGTGCTATCTTTCCAGTCCAGTATGGAGTCCACAATACCATTCACCGCATCTTCGTCCTCGACCCCTAAATTTGTTAACAGATTTCTCAGTATCTGTGAGTTTACATCAGATAGCGCATTGATGTCCACCTTGCCTGAATCATCCATGATCCTGACTTTGTAGGATCCATTGCCAGTCTGTCCTTGATACTCTCGCCCGTCTGCCCTCCAGACCTCAAGACCTTCTTCGGGGACAACGACTTGGTTTTTATTGGCCAACCGGTAAAAAATCTCCATAATCCCCCTCTGCACCCCTGCCTCGGCGAGGTACCTTTTTTCGATACCCTCTTTGAACGAGACAGTAGCATTGGTATCGGTCCTCGCCATAAAGGAGAAGGAAAGGACAAGGACGGTGAGAATGGCCAAGACCCACAGTACGAGGAGCAGGGCAATGCCGTTCTGTGACGAGGGTTTGCTCATGTCATCACCCGACAAGATACCTAGATCGCGACCATGGATGCATCATGGGTTCGACCACGGATGCAGCATAGACGACGGCACTGTCGCGGGTGGCATATTCGGCTGCTGTGCCACCGGTATCATAGTTGTTGTAAGTATCGTAGCTCCTCTTGCCCTCATCGGAATAATGAGGGCGTAGTCCTTAAATCCCTCCACGAGATGCAGTCTCACTTTCTCCGGGATATTCAATTCATCATCCGGCCACTTTTCCACCCACTGCCCTTCTTCTTCCGTTGGGTCTTTATAGAAGTACTCAAAGAAGATATCGTCATAGCCATTCAGGAGCCTTGTCTCTCCACCGCTGCCTAACCCAATGAGGGTTTCCGATGCGGACAAGATTTTCTTTCCGCTATTGTCGGCTTCCACCTTGTAAGAAAGTGATACATACCCTTTTTCCCCGCCCCAGATGGAATAGTTTGTAAAAAATTCCATGGATGTTTTGTCCCCCTTAAAAGAGGATTTTTGGGTGCCGTTGTCGTTTACAAAAAGTGGAATTTGCGACTGGATCTGGTATTCGATAATCGTCAGAGATGCCCGCGTCCTTTGAATGGAATCCATCTTTCTCTCTCCGGCATCCACCGAGCGGAATCCAAGCCTCATAGCAGCGCCGACAATCACGACGATAAGCCCGATGATCGCAATCGAGACCATAAGTTCAAGAAGGGTGAACCCCTCCCGCGAACTGCTCAGGGGGGCATGCCTGATGTTGACCCTTTGATGTCTAGACCGGGAACACTTTACCTGAAACGCCATTTTTTCCTTCAAATCTGTTTGTTCATCACCTTCATGGTGTGCAGAGAGACCGAAGGTGTTTTTGTCCCCTTTGCCCATGATACCGTTACGGTTATCTCGAAGAGCTGCACCTGCAACTTCTCTGTTCTGTCTTGCATGACCTCGGACACCGAAACATCCATCCGATAGCCATCATCTGTTGTCTCGCTCCACGACTTTTCCGATAGCTTGTCATCATCGAGCACTTCCCTCATCTTCGCATTCGCCTTTGTGACCGCTGTTACGTAATCCTCCGAAGCTGCTACAGACCGAAGATCGGCGGAGAAGAGCTGGAATACAACTGCCACCGCCATTGCCAAGAGTGCGATGGCGGCAAGGACCTCAAGAAGCGTGAAGCCCCTCTGATTGCCGCTCATCCGGCGACTTGTCATTACGGGCAAAGTGAAGCAATCTTCTTGTTTCTGGTGCATTTTACTTTATCATCACTGACCCGACGACGGGATCGGGTGCTATGCTCACTGACCGCTTGTCCTGTGACAAAACAATAGTTCCCCCCTCGATACCCCCGAATGCGTTCAATATGATCTGGTATTTCCCGTTGGCGATCTCCCCTGTCAGGGGGTCAAGTACTTTCACCGCAACACTGCTGGGGATACGTTTGCTCTTTTTGCCCTCTATCCCGTAGGATTTTGAGTCGAGGTCTATAGAGATGATCTGTTTTTCTCCGTGGATCTCTGCAAAGGACTTTGCAGACCGTATGGTTGCTGACATCTCTCTCGCTGTTGCATTGAGTTTGCTCGAGGACAGGGTCCTGGCAAAGAAGACCGTGGCGAGACCCAGCACGAGGACCATCAGGAAGACGACGATGATCACTTCCAGCAGGGTAAAACCAGTGTCGTGTTTCATTTTCCGCACATCATTCAACCGGGACGCATTAAACACCATGCACGGTGCGGAACAGACATTTATCCGTGACGTCTTCTCTTGTGTGTCGCGCGGCCAGCATCGTGCAGCACCATCTAAGACGGCAGTTCCGTTATGCTGAATATAGCCATGAGCATTGAAATCACGATGAAACCGATAATTAAAGCCATCCCAAGAATCATGGCAGGCTCAAGG
The DNA here is from genome assembly GCA_003453735.1 of Nitrospiraceae bacterium. Taxonomy (GTDB): domain Bacteria; phylum Nitrospirota; class Thermodesulfovibrionia; order Thermodesulfovibrionales; family UBA9159; genus UBA9159. The sequence continues at coordinate 3,384 of DMNE01000426.1, forward strand.
AGGCTGACAAATCTCTTTATGGCGGTCTTGAGGCTTTTTTCATAAGCTGATGCCACCTTCAGCAGCATATCGTCCAGCTGGCCGGTCTCTTCGCCGACCTTAATCATGGAGAGCGCGAGTGACGGCAGGATATGCGCATCGGCGAGAGGGCCCGCGATGCCTTTGCCTTCCTTTGCGCCCTTTGATACCTTGTCGATGGCTGTTGCGATCACCTGATTGCTGATAACATCCTTTGCGTTGGTGAGTGCCTGAAGAAGGGGGACCCCGCTCTTAAGAAGGGTGCCGAGGGTTCTGCTGAACCGTGCTGTTTCGAGCTTTCTGATGACGTCACTCATCAGTCTGAGTTTAATGCTGTCCCATTTGTATCTTCCTGGACCGGACCGCACTGCGTTTCTGAACAGAGCCCAGGCAGTGATGACCGATAGCAGAGCAACCCACCAGTACGACTGGAGGGCGTTGCTTACGCTGAGGAGGACTCGTGTCGCAAGAGGCAATGCTTTTCCGAGATCGGCGAATATCGAAGTAAATTTCGGAAGGACAAACGTCAGAAGTATAATTATCGATGCGCTGCCAGTCAAAACAAGTATCGTTGGATAGATCATCGCAGACAACACGAGATCCTTTAATTCCTTTGAGGATTCAAGGAACTCATTCAGCTTGTCCAGTACCACATCCAGCACCCCGCCTGCCTCGCCCGCCCTCACCATGTTTACATAAATTCTCGGGAACGTCTTGGGATGCTGCTGCAGGGCATCAGAAAAAGACCCTCCCTCCCGTATGGTTTTCAGGATGGATTGAATGATGTTTTTCGACTCTTTATTCTCTGATATTTCCGAGAGGATGTTGAGGCTTCTGTCGAGGGGTAGCCCCGCACCTAGCAGCGCAGACAGCTCAGTCGTAAAGGTGAGAATATCGCCCTTTGCCGACCTGAACGAAAGCTTCTTTCTCATCCCCACTTTTGGAGAAGAGACCAGTAACGGGATTACCCCGCTGTTTTTCAGCCTTTGGACAGCCGCTTTTTCATCGATAGCGTCGATGACTCCTTCAACGACCGCCCCTTGCGGCGTGGTCGCCCGGTAAGAAAAGATTGCCACTACGCCTCCTGGGTCACCCGGAGAACCTCGCTCAGTGTGGTGACGCCCTCTTTAATCTTTTGTGCGCCGTCCTCGAACAGGGTCCTCATGCCGCTTCTCCTTGCTGATTCCCTCAACTGGTTTGCATCGGAGTTTTTTAAGATGAGTGTGCGAATATCTTCTCCAACAACGAGGAGTTCAAATATCCCTAGCCTGCCGTAATAACCGGTGGATGCGCAGTGTTCACATCCTCTCCCGCGATATTGTTTGACGTCGCTTCCAAGACCGAGGGCAGAGAGTTCCTCTTTACCGGCAAGCGAGCGATCCACTTCCTTGCATAACGGACAGATAGCTCTGACGAGTCTCTGTGCAAGGATCCCGCGCACAGTGGAAGAGAGAAGGAAATTCTCAACGCCCATATCAAGGAGCCTTGTTATCGCACTGGGTGCGTCATTGGTGTGCAGGGTCGAAAAGACGAGATGTCCGGTGAGGGCTGATTGTATCGCTATTTCTGCCGTCTCGAGGTCTCTCACCTCTCCAATCATGATAATGTCAGGGTCCTGCCTCACAATATGCCTGAGGGTGCTTGCGAAATTCAAGCCGATCTGCGTCTTTACTTGTATCTGGTTGACCCCTTTCAGCTGGTATTCTATAGGGTCCTCGACGGTTATGATCTTTTTATCGGGTAAATTGATTTTGTCCAGCGCACCGTAAAGGGTCGTGGTTTTTCCACTTCCCGTTGGGCCTGTGACAAGGATGATCCCATTCGGTTTCTTGATCAGTTGATTAAAGGAAGAGAGCGTTTGGGGAGGAAAACCCAACAAATCGAGGTCGATGACAATGCCTTCTTTGAGAAGGATTCTCATGACAACACCCTCGCCGTGCAGGACAGGGACTGTGGATACCCGCAAATCGATCTCACTCTCGCCGACCTTAAGCCGTATGCGGCCGTCCTGGGGCAGTCGTCTTTCAGCTATATTGAGTTTTGACATGATCTTTATCCTCGAGACAATTGCTGCCTGGAGCTTTTTCGGCACGGACTCCACTTCATGGAGCACGCCGTCGATGCGGTACCTGACCTTTAATTCATCCTCAAACGGCTCAATGTGAATATCGCTTGCCCTGGTTTCGACTGCTCGTGTAATGAGTAAGTTGACAAGCTTAATGATCGGGGCCTCTGATGCCAGGTCTTTGAGGTGGCCGACATCACCCTCTTCCTCTTCCCTGATGAATTCAATTTCCTTTTCTCCGATGTCCTCGATGAGCTTGTTTATATTTTGTGTTTCCTGGCCGTAGAATTTGGTTATGTAATCATCCAGCGCTTTGCTGTCAGCCGTGTACACCTTGATATCGGCCGATGTCGCGACCTTCAGGGCATCAATGGCCGATCTGTCCTCAGGGTTTGCCATAACCACCTTCAGGGTATCATTTTTCAGCTCCAGGGGGACAACGAGATGCTCTCGGATAAAGCGGGAAGATATCCCATTGAGGACAAACGGAACCTTTGGAAGATCATCGGGTTGCAGGTAGTGTTGGTCTTGAATCACCATGACCTCTCAACAATGAACATAGATAATTATAACACAAATACGGCATCAGTATGCTCCCCTCATCTCCAGGACAACTTTGACCGTCTTAAATAATATCTCTATATCAAGCCACAGGGACCAGTTCCAGATATACCACGCATCGAGTTTTATCCTGTAGTCATAAGTGGTATTGCTTCTGCCAGAAACCTGCCAGAGACCGGTAATGCCGGGTGGAACACTGAAACAGATCGAGCTCATGTTTCTGTAATAGGTATCGACTTCATGCTGAGTGACCGGTCTNNTCGAGGGATGCCTTTCTTAGGAAGCGGCCGATCTGTGTGAGCCTCGGATCGTCCTTCAGTTTCCTTTTTTCCGTCCACTCGCTCCGGAGTTTATCGTTGTTTTCGAGTAGTTCCGAGAGTCTCTCCTTCGCGTCTCTATGCATTGTTCTGAATTTATAACATCTGAAGACCTGTCCGTTTTTCCCGATCCTGTCGTGGGCGTAGATGGCCGGCCCCGGCGTTTCTAATCGTATGATACCGGCAATAACACCAATAATTGGCAGGAGCAAAGGAAGCGAAACGATGCTGACGGAGATATCAAAAAGCCTTTTGATCAACCTGTTTGTTGCCGATTTGAGGTTGTTCTTGATATTCATGAGAAATATCTCCTCATAGAAGAGGTGCAGGAGGTCCGTATTGAGGAGAGCTACCCCTTTGAGATCGGGTATAACCATGGTATTTGCGGCATAGTTCTGAACACTTGTCGTGAAGTCCGAGAGCTTTTCGGGCTGCACGGAGGGCAGCGCAACGATTACGGTCTGAATGCCAAATTTCTTAATATACCTTGGAAAGTATTTAATTTTGCCGAACACTTTCTTGCCGCAGATAATCTCCCCCTTCTTTGATTCATCGTCATCGAGAAAGCCGATGACCTCGTATCCCATATGTTTCTCCCGGCCGATCCCGTCCATCACAAGTCTTCCCGCATTACCCGCTCCGACGATAAGAACCCTTTCTTTCCATATCCCTATGCGAGAAAGGAATTTCTTGCCCCATAGGCGGAAAAGAGGAAAGATGAAGAGGGAAGACACCCACATCCCCGACAGCACAAGTCTTGATATTCTCTCACCCATCTTTCCCAACGTCACTATCGTCATCACGGTTATGAAAGCAAGGGATATGGATTTGACCATCACTCTTGCTTCATCCCAGAAAGGGAGGTTCCTGTTATAGAGGGCCTCGTAGGCTACGAAGAAGATATAAATGACCGGCATCCACCAGAGTGATATGAAATAGGCATACGAAAGATCCAGCGGAAGAAGACCCGGGATGAAATGCGGTATGAGCAACCACCTCAGTAACCATGCGATGGAGAGGGAGATGTAGAAGGCGAGGAGGTCGACTGCCATAAGACAACAGATCCGGAGAATCCTTCTCATTAATACAACGATCTCAATCATCCTGCAATCAGACCTATCCTGTATCCCGCATATTTTGCCACAGATTCCAGAAGAATATAGGGTATCCAGAGGTATTCTCGGTGTGTGAAGACAAACCTCACTTGTTCTTTTATAAACCGCATGCCCTCGCTTTCGGGACGGACGTATTCGAAAATCCAGTTATTATTCCTCAGAGAGGAGGCGATGGTATAATACCGTGTGAATTGCCTGGAAAGTGAATAATTGTGAGAATGGATCACCATAGCCTCCGGCACATATGATACCTTGCAGCCGTGTATAATCAATTTCGCTGCAAGCAGCATGTCCTCGCTGTGGCGTATTCCCTCAGGGAACTTCCCTGCCGACAAAAACAGGTCTTTCTTAATGGCTGAGCAGACATTGCTGAAAAAAAAGGTCTTTATCCCATACTTTGGTATGTCCTCTCTTCCTTTGGTTATCCCGAGGGCTGGGTAGTTGAAGAAGCGTGTAAATACCTCCAAGGGCGATGCATCGTCCCTTGGTATCTGCCGCGCGTATGTCGCGGCAATATCAGGTTTCTCAAGGGGAGCGGTCAATGTGCTCAGGAGCCTGTCATTTGAGGGCAATGCATCTTGTGTCATGAAAACAATGATGTCGCCCTTTGCCTCCATTGCCGCTATATTCCTCGTTTTCCCATGGTTGAAGTCTTTTCTGGGAATAGTTATCGTCCGCGCACTGAAGCTCCTCGCGATCTCCAAGGTGTTGTCTTCAGAGGAAGAATCTATTATGATAATCTCCATTGGCTTCGTATCTTGCGATTGGAGTCGTGAGAAAAGGGACTCCAGATTGGTTCCGGCGTTCAGTGTGGGTATTATGAGCGAAATCCGCATAGTTTAGTATTGTATCATATGTATCATATGTATCATAACTGTTAACGGGGGTGAGAGATGACAGAGGAGATGCCATGAGAGTATTGGTTACCGGAGGAGCTGGGTATATTGGAAGCCATGTCGTGAAGGCGCTCGGCGAGAAAGGGTACGATGTCCTGACCTATGACAATCTGTCTTTCGGACACGCCGATGCCGTTCTCTACGGCGACCTCATTGTGGGAGATCTTTCTGATCGGGAAAAGGTACGAGAGACCCTGAAAGCGTTCGACCCTGATGCCGTGATGCATTTTGCTGCATCCATTGTCGTGCCCGAGTCTATCAGGGAACCGGTTATGTATTATCGGAATAATTTCTGCAATGCCTTGAATCTTATCGATTGCTGCATAGAGTGCCGAGTGAAGAAATTCATCTTCTCATCAACTGCCGCGGTTTATGGTATTCCTGAGGAGATTCCGGTGAAGGAGAGTTCACCGCTGAGACCGATTAATCCATACGGAAGTTCTAAGGTTATGGTCGAGCAGTTGCTTTCCGATGTGTCGGCCAGAGGTGGGTTTCATTATGTATCCCTGAGGTACTTCAACGTTGCTGGCGCGGATAAGGAGGCTAGGATCGGGCAGAACAGGAAGGATGCCACACATCTTATAACCGTCGCGGTAAGAGCAGCCCTTGGGAAGAGGCCCTCCCTCGAGATATACGGGACTGACTATCGAACCTCTGACGGGACATGCATCAGGGATTATATCCATGTGGATGACCTGTCGGATGCCCATATTGTTGCCCTTGATTACCTACTCAAGGGAGGCAGAAGTAATGTGTTCAATTGCGGATATGGCCATGGAGCTTCCGTCAGGGAAGTTGTGTCTGCTGTCAAGACAGTGACCGGAGTTAACTTTCCTGTGGTCGAGACAGGACGCCGAGAGGGAGACCCCCCCATGCTGATTGCCGACAGCACGAAACTAAGGAGTGCCCTTGGCTGGTTGCCACGATACGATGATCTTGAATATATCATAAAGACTGCCTTTGAATGGGAAAAGCGGATCAACGGATCATAGACCAATTTTTTTGGATTTCCTACAGTATCGTAAAACATGACATCCGCCGACGATCAAACTGCGGTTCTCATTATAGTCCGCTACGGATAAAAGAACAACGGGCGTGCCTGAACTCGCTGCACCACCGGACTATCCTTGAGCTATAATTTAGTCCTGGTTACGAAATACCACCGGAAAGTCATACTGAAGGGAAACGCTACAGCGAATTGCTGACCCTGAGAAAACGAACGCGCGCGTCTAACTCCACCCTGGCATCATGCCCAGGATGCAGAATGCGGCGTCTCTGAGTGTTCAATAATACTGTAGACCGAGGAGATTCAACAGGCGGCGAAGATAAACAGAGCGGACCGTACTGTGGTTGCTCATTTTCGCAGAGTGATGTGTTATAATGGAAAACCAAATATTATCATAGGCATATGAGGAGGACTTTTCCCTGTCCGATAGTCTAAAACTCCATCTCATTTCCGTAATCCATCTTCATCCATCGGGTTCAATGGACATAAAAGGTTAGGGTCATTATCGATGTCAGGAGGCAGAGTGAAATTAAGGATTTCAGTTCTGGTTTTTCTCCTTGCGATGTTTTTTGCCGCGATAACATCGGCGGAGGACCCCCTCACTCAGCTCAAAGAGGACACACTCGCTTATTTTAAGCCATTGAAGGGAAAAGTGGTGTCTGTTTCAGGCGACATGATTTCATCTGATCTCGGCAGCACGTCTGGGATGAGAGCTGGCATGAGGTTCACTGTCCTGAGGGAGGGAGCACCTTTTCTGCATCCTATAACAAAGGAACCCATGGGCACGATAGAGACAGCGGTTGGGACTGCTGTTGTGAAGGAGGTGACTTCTGACGGCTCCACCCTGGCGGTCATAAAAGGGACTCCGAAGGAGGGCGATGTTTTGAGAATTTCTGAGGCGAAAGTCAGGATCCTCTTCTTCCAGGACAAGAGTGTTGACTGGAATCTGGGCGAGCGCTATTATCGCCTTTTAAAGGATAGCGGCAGGATTGATCTCATCGATACCCCCCTTGATAGAGGAGATGATTCGGTCGTACTGGCGGAAGCTAAACAGAAGGATGCCCAAATGACGCTGCTGCTCAGGGCAGAGGAAACCGATAAGGAAATGATCCTCCAACAGAAGCTCCTGTGGGTTGATGATGCATCAAAGATGGCCGACAGCGAGGTGAAGGTTAGCAATGCTTACGTGCAGGACCTTCATTTTGGAGAACGTATGCTCTCACCTGTGGGCTCGGCGGGCGATGCCATGCTTTTCTTCGATCTTCCCTTCAGCGCGAGCCTAATCGCCTCAGGTGATATTAAAGGTGACGGAAAACAGGAATTGATTATCACCAGCGGCAGGCATATCCGGATCTATGCGCCGGGCACAACCCTACAGAACCTTTATGAGATCAAAGGGAATGCCTCTGATGATTATCTTTGGATAGATACCTTGGATATTGACGGCGATGGAAAAGATGAAATTATCGTGACCGCCATGAGAAACGGAGGTATTGTCTCCTCAGTTTACGGGCTTAGAGATGGAGAATTCGTCCTCCTTCGGGAGAGCGATCTCTTTCTGAGAAGACTCAATAACAGCCTTGTTGGCCAGGGGTATGAAAAGGGTGAGGGATTCCACGGGCCTGTTTTCAAAGTCACGTTCGAGAATGGTGTATTCAAGAAAGGTGATCCGATAAAACTTCCAAAAGGGGTAAACATCTATGATTTTGCTCCCTTGGAGGGCCTTGATGGCTTGCAGTATATCCTTGCTTATGATGAAACAGGTCATCTGAATCTTTACAATAAGGGCGGCTTGAAGGTCTGGAACAGTGCGGAGGACTTAGGCGGATTTCAGAACGCCTTTAAAAAGGATGCACCAACGATGCCAACGGATACGATAAATAGGGGTGTCTGGTCGATAAAGGACAGGTTGCTTTTCAGGGATAAAGATAAGGAAGTTTTTGTAATAAAGAGGGTTCCGCTGATAAATATGGCCCGGGGACTCGGCAATAAGAATTCTCAGATAAAGACGTTGCTGTGGACAGGGCTCTCGATGGAGGAGAGGGTCGTGGTAGAGGGAATATCGGGATCTCTCCTTGATTACGCTGTTACCGGTGATCGGTTAATTGTTTTGAGCAAGCCGTTATTCGGCATAAAGGCAAAGAATATCCTGAGTGGAGAAAATCCGATGGGCGACATGCTGTATGTCTACTCGCTGAAAGGACGGTAAAAGGCAAAACCGTGTTATTATCCGGCAGAATCCCTGAACATGTAGCTATCATTATGGATGGGAATGGTCGATGGGCAGAGATGCGGGGTCTTCCGAGGATAGAAGGACATAAGCGTGGAGCCGAGAGGACGCGGGAGATTATAGCTGCTGCCGCTGAGGTCGGAGTGAATGCCCTGACCCTCTATGCTTTCTCGATCGAGAACTGGCAGAGGCCCACTGATGAAATCTCGATGCTGATGAAACTCCTCGAGGTTTACCTGAGAAAGGAATTCGACGAGTTAGTGGAAAAAGGCATTCTCTTTAGAACGATCGGAGAGATATGGAGGTTGCCGAGGAACATACAGGATCTCCTGCATGATATGACGGAGAGGTCTTCTGAAAACAGCGGCATGAAGCTCGTTCTCGCACTGAGTTACGGTGGCAGAAATGAGATCATCCGTGCAGTGAGGAAGATCGTTGAACGAAAGGCCAGGCCAGAGGACGTAACCGATGAGTATTTTGAATCCCTCCTTGATACTTCCGGTATTTCAGCCCCTGACCTTATTATCAGGACGAGCGGGGAGAAGCGGATCAGCAATTTTCTCCTCTGGCAAGCGGCTTATGCCGAACTGTATTTTACCGATACCTTATGGCCTGATTTCACCAAAGATGAATTTTTCTTTGCCCTCCACGATTATCAGATGAGGGAAAGAAGATTCGGGGCTGTTCCGCTCAGGGTAGGGTTTTGAGGATGCATGCAACAAGGCTCATTGTTGCGGCAATTTTGCTACCTCTTTTCTATCTTTATGTCGTTAAACTCCAACAGGGATATTTCTACCTTCTGATCCTCCTTGTATCGTCGCTCGCACAAAGTGAGTTTTACGCCATGTATCGGGTACGCGGCATCCTCAAGATTGTGGGCATAGGCGCAGGGGTTGCGTTACTTTCTGCCATGTACTTTTCAAGAGGGATATTGCCTGATATCCTGCTATCGGCGTTTCTCCTTATCGCTTTCGTAAGACTCATGGGAAAGCGTGACCCGGCATCGTCCCTTCACGATATGGCCCCTGTGGTTACCGCGATGCTCTATATCCCTTGCTCGCTCGGCTTCCAGATCTTTCTGCGAGGCGGGGGACCAGGGTGGATACTCTTCCTCTTCGGATGTGTATGGGCATCAGACAGCTTTGCCTATTATATCGGAAAGACTCTCGGGAGGAAAAAGTTATTCGTGGAGGTCAGTCCGCAGAAGACGGTAGCCGGCGCATTCGGTTCAGTGGCAGGCGGTGCTCTGTCCGGATTCCTGCTGAATCGGGCGTTTGTGCAGACGATGAATTCGTGGGAATCGCTGACGATTGGTATTGTCATCGGTGCAACGACAATCATCGGCGACCTCGTGGAGTCCATGTTCAAAAGGGATGCCGGCGTTAAGGATTCGAGTGGCATTATTCCGGGACATGGAGGAATTCTCGACAAGATCGATGGAGTTCTCTTTGCTGGTCCTGTCCTCTACTGGGTCTCCAAGGCTTTTAGGCTGATCGTATGAAGAGGATCGTTATTCTGGGTTCGACCGGATCCATAGGGAGGAGTGCCCTAGAGGTAATATCAAGGCATAGCGAGCGGTTTCGGGTCGTTGGCCTGGCAGCGGGCAGCAATATAGATCTCCTCGGAGAGCAGATGAAGGCATTCTCTCCAGAGATTGTTGCCGTTTCTGATGAAGGAGCTGCTCTGGAACTCAAGAGAAGAACGGGAAGAAAGCCTGAGATTTACGCGGGAGAAGATGGTATCAAAACGGTGGCGGCTTATAAGGACTCGGACTTTGTGCTCTCTGCCATGGTTGGTTTCAGCGGCTTGATCCCCACTCTCCACGCTATCAGGGCCGGCAAGACGATAGGGCTTGCCAATAAGGAGACACTCGTTACTGCAGGAGATATCATAAGACGAGAGGCAGAATTCTCGGGAGTGCCGATACTTCCTGTCGATAGCGAACACAGTGCCATTTTTCAGTGCATGAAGGGGCAGAATGCGAAATATCTCAGGAGGATAATCCTGACGGCATCAGGCGGTCCGTTTATAGGGAAGAAGGCTGATGAGCTGAAGGATGTCAGCATGGCTGATGTGCTGAAGCATCCAAAATGGAAGATGGGCAAGAAGATCACTGTTGATTCTGCAACCTTGATGAACAAGGGACTTGAGGTGATCGAGGCTTTTCATTTTTTTGGTCTTCCCGCTGAAAAGATAGAAGTTCTGGTGCATCCGCAGTGCCTCGTGCATTCTCTCGTGGAGTTTACCGACGGAACTCTCTTAGCACAGATATCTCTGCCGGATATGAAGGGACCGATCGCTTACGCCCTTGCACATCCTGAGAGGCTTGATGATACCGTCGCTCCTCTCGAACTGGATGTTGTCGAGAAGCTGACATTTCAGAGACCCGATACCGATAGCTTTCCCTGCTTGTGGCATGCCTACGAGGCATTGAAAGAGGGTGGAACAATGCCTGCCGTGCTAAACGCCGCAAATGAAGTCACAGTGAATGCGTTCCTTGAGGGGAGAATATCTTTTCATGGCATCCCTGGTATAATTGAGAAGACGATGCATTCGCACAAAAGCGGGCAGGTCAACGAACTCGAGGCGGTTCTCGAGGCAGACAGATGGGCCCGGGGAAAAGCAGCAGAATACATAAAAAAACTGTAATGCATTGATGGTAGCGGGTGGCGCGATCCCTGTGAGGGGAAGTACCTGTTCAACGTGTCCGGTTACTCATCAAAGAATCTAAGGAGAGACTATGACATTTTTATCCGCGCTGATATTGCTGGGCATACTCATCTTTGTCCACGAATTCGGCCATTTTCTTTTTGCGAAGCTGATGGGCGTGAAGGTGCTGAAATTTTCACTGGGATTCGGTCCTAAAGTCTTCGGAAAGAAATGCGGAGAGACTGAATATCTTCTCTCCTCAGTCCCGCTTGGCGGATATGTGAAGATGCTCGGGGAAGATCAGGGCGACGAGATCAGTGATGCTGATAGGGAACGGGCATTTAGTTCGCAGCCCGTCTGGAAGAGATTACTGATTGTTTTCTCCGGCCCCCTTTTTAATGTACTGTTCGCGACCGTTATCTTCGTAGTTCTTTTTCTCACTGGCGTTCCATCACTTCTCCCCGAGGTGGGAGAAGTGGTTCCTGACTCACCTGCCGCACACGCAGGTCTCGCAACGGGGGACAGAATCGCTGAGATCAATGGAATTCCGATCACCCATTGGGATGACGTGACGGAGATTATCCATGAGAGCCCGGGAAAGCGATTACGGGTAACGATAAAGAGGGGGCATGAAGAACTAACCCTCGAGATAACTCCGGAAAAGAAGGTAACCCCGAATATCTTTGGTGAAAACAAGGCGGTGGGTCTTATCGGCATAAAACCTTCTGGGAAGACCTTTACCGAGAAGGAAGCCCTGTCAGGGGCACTTGTGCAGGCTTTTAAGAGGACATGGGATATAGCTGCGCTTACGGTGATATCGATAATAAAGCTTATCCAACGGGTTCTCCCTGCCGATACGATCGGTGGCCCTATCCTGATATTCCAACTGGCGGGCCAGCAGGCTTCCCAAGGACTGATGAATTTCTTTGCTTTCATGGCGATTATCAGCATCAACCTCGGCGTCGCAAATCTCCTGCCTATCCCGATACTCGACGGCGGGCATGTCCTGTTTCTTGGCATAGAGGTGATCAGGAGAAAGCCCTTAAGTGACAAGGCGATCATGGCTGCACAGCGTGTTGGATTAGTGATTATCATTACCCTGATGGTATTTGCGTTTTACAATGACATTATGAGATTAATCACTGGGAAAAAAATCCCTTGATAAAACCAGCTACCATAAAGACTCAAGTCTCCTCCGGAGGAGTCGTCTTTAGAGTGACCGCTGAGCATATCGAAATAGCTCTCGTTGCTGTAAAAAACGGTACCGTCTGGTGTCTGCCGAAGGGGATTGTCGAGAAGGGAGAAAAGCCTGAGCAGACTGCGGTGAGAGAAGTAAGGGAAGAGACAGGACTTGAGGGCAGGCCATTAAGAAAGATCGGCGATATTACGTATTGGTATTATATAAAGGATGACAATGCAAAATGCAGGAAGACGGTACATTTTTATCTTATGGAATATATGGGTGGTACCACGGATGATCATAACTGGGAGGTTGATTTTGCTGAGTGGGTTCCTCTCGATCAGGCAGTACAGAGGGTGAGTTATAAAGGAGACAGGGAGATAGTCCAAAAGGCGAAGGAGATGCTCTCAAAGACTCGTCAAGAGTCAGCGGCCGATAGTCGACAGTCAACACCTGATGAATAATAACCGCTGGTTGAGGATTTAGGATCGCTGATTACTGTGTTATGGGCAAGGTACTTGGCTGGAATGAGGTAAAAAAAGCCGTTGATTCTGCAAAGGTGAAGAGCAAAAAAATCGTTTTTACCAATGGCTGTTTTGATATCATTCACCTGGGCCATGTGAGGTATCTCAGAGAAGCAAAAAGGTTGGGTGATGTCCTTGTTGTAGCAGTCAACAGCGACCGCTCTGTATCGAAACTCAAGAAAGGAAGGCCTATTATAACCGGTTCTCAGAGAGCCGAAGTAGTTGCGAGCCTCGAAATGGTTGACTACGTCATCCTGTTTGATGAGGACACGCCCTATGAACTGATACGCTTTCTGAGACCCGATGTGCTGGTGAAGGGAGGGGATTGGAAGAAGGAGGCTATTATCGGCTCTGATATCGTTCCTGAAACCTGCAGCCTGCCCTATATTAAGGGGATATCGACCACGGGGATTATCAAGAAGATTAAGAAACTCAGCGAGTAGTTCTTTGTTGGATGGTAACCCGAATCCTCTTAACCTCATGGCATGCAAAAGAGGTTGCTCACTCAAGAGATATTCGTCTTATTCTCAAAAGGGAGTTCCATCAGTTCCGACGGACAATCATTTCTCAGTTAAAGTGCAACCTGTATTGAGAATTTGAGATGCAAAGGAGACCCAGGATTTATATATTTGCTCACAATCCCTTGCTTACCAGCTACAGCACAACATTCCGGTTTTGTGAATCCAGGTAGATCGTCGCATGAATATCCCAGCCATTTTCAGTAATTTCTCTACCCAGATACCATCAGACGCGTCGCGGGTTTGTAACCTTTCGGGTTCTTCTGCGGCCCTCTATCTTTGTCTACGGAGAGAGCCCTTTGTTGCTATTGAGCGGACCGAAGATGGAGCTCTCAGACTTTATGAAGACATGGCGTTTTTCAGATCACTGGGAAAAGACATTGTCAATCAGCCAGGTTCAACTCTTTTCTTTCCTGACCCAAACGGCCCCGAGACGTCTGGTAAAAGGGCTCAGGTTATCTCTGTCATCGACGATACGAACTCTCTTGTCACCTCTGTCCGCGGGATACAATCGCCCGTGTGGTCAAGAGAAGATCTGAGGAGGGACTCACTTGTCTTTGTGAAGGGCGAAGAGGTCAATAGAGAGGCAATCGGAGGGAGGCTCGGAGCTCTCGGCTATAGAAGGGTATCCATTGTTGTTGAGAAGGGGGAATATTGTATAAAGGGATGGCTCCTGGACATCTTCCCATCTACAACGGAAGACCCTGTCCGGATAGAATTCTTCGGGGATGAGATAGAAACTATGAAGACCTTCGATCTGGATTCACAGAAATCTCTTGGGCAGATTGTCAACCTGGCAATACTGCCTGCTGGGGAGCCTTCTTCCGGGCGCGAGGTTACATCACTGATTCACGTCAAGCAGTTCTTGGTCGATGCCGCGACGGAAGCGGAAAGAGACGGATTGAGCGAAAAACTCTTGTCTTTTGCGACCCCTGTCTCTCTCTCACGATTCGATTTTCAAGGGGAGGGCTTTGATGCCGGTCTGCGTTCCCTGAGGGGCTGCGGGATATATCCCGAGGAAAGAGAGTCTTTCGATGATCTTGTCTCTGCAGTGAATGAACTCAGCAGGGCGAACGAAGTGATCATTGTCTCATCATCCAAGGGGCAGGCCGAGAGGGTACGGGAGATTTTTTTTGCTCGAGGTCTTATCGCGCCGATCATTGAGGCAGGTGAGGTTGCGGACTATCAGGGCCATGTAGTTATAACACCGGGAAGGCTCTCCTCGGGATTCTTTATGAAGGGTCTACTGATTCTCACGGAAAAGGAGATATTTGGGGAGCGGCCGTCGTACAGGCCTTTGAGAAAATCGAGGGTATCAAAGTTACTTACCACCATTGATGACATCTCGCCCGGGGATCTCGTGGTACATGAAGACCATGGAATAGGCAAATTCATTGACATTCTGAGACAGAACAACGGTGATTACCAGGGTGACCTTATCGTCGTTGAGTATGTGGCGGGTGACAGGCTCTATATCCCCCTTTACAACGTAAACAGGATAAAGAAATATAGCGCAGAAGAGGGTGTACTTCCGCATCTCGACAGACTAGGCGGGAAATCGTGGCAGAGGACTAAGGAGAGGGTAAGAAAGGCCGTAAAAGAGATGGCGGAGAGGCTCCTCAAGCTCTATGCAGAAAGGGAGGTAGCCGAGGGGTTCGCCTTCAGTCGTGACACGGAACTCCATAAAGAGTTTTACGGTTTTTTCCCCTATGAAGAAACTCCTGACCAGGTTACGGCAATCGAGGAGATTGGCAGGGACATGGAGTCGGATAGGCCCATGGAGAGGTTGCTCTGCGGAGACGTCGGTTATGGAAAAACGGAGGTGGCGATGCGGGCGGCCTTCAAGGCAGTCTATGACGGCAAGCAGGTGGCGGTCCTGGTGCCTACCACTATTCTCTGCGAACAGCACTATCTGACATTTACATCAAGGTTTTCGGCGTTCCCCGTGAGGATAGATTATCTCAGCAGATTCAAAGCAAAGAGAGAGCAGGCGCTGACATTGCGTGCAGTTGAAAAGGGTGAGGTAGATATCATTATCGGGACGCACGGCCTTCTCAAAAAGGGCGTGTCCTTCGATAACCTCGGCCTCCTCATTATCGATGAGGAACATCGATTTGGTGTCAAACAAAAGGAGAAGATTAAGGAACTGAAAAAAGGGGTGGATGTCTTAATCATGACTGCCACGCCAATACCGAGAACTCTCCAGATGGCGCTCTCAGGCATCCGGGGAATGAGCCTTATAGAGACCCCTCCGGAGGAGCGGCTTGCAGTGAGGAGTATTGTCTGTCTCTATGATGCGGATCTTTTACGGGAGGCTATAGGCAGGGAACTCCAGAGAGGCGGGCAGATCCTCTTTGTCCATAACATGATCTTTGATATAGAGCGGGTTACCGATCAGTTGAAGAGACTCCTGCCCCATGCGAAAATTGATGTGGCTCATGGCCAGATGCCGGAGAGAAGGCTTGAAGAGGTAATGCACAGTTTTTTTAAAGGAGATCTTGACGTCCTGGTGTCAACAAACATTATAGGAGCAGGCATCGATATTCCTACCGCCAACACCATAATCATTGACAGGGCAGACAAGATGGGGCTCGCGGATCTCTATCAGCTCAGGGGAAGGGTTGGAAGGAGTAATGTCAGGGCCTATGCCTATTTCCTTGTGCCGGGTGAAGACCTTATGACCCATGAGGCGAAGAAGAGACTCCAGGCGGTGAGGGAGATGAGTTTTCTCGGAGCAGGGTTCAGGCTCGCGATGAAGGATCTCGAGATACGGGGTGCAGGGAACTTTCTTGGTCCTCAGCAGTCGGGACACATTCATGCCGTCGGGTTTGATATGTATGTGGAGATGCTCGAGAAGGCAGTGGCTGAATTGAAGGGTGGAGAAGCTAAAGCAGAGATAGAGCCATCACTGCATTTTAGGGTGGCAGCGCGCATTCCCGAAGAGTATGTTGAAGATTTGACTATACGGTTAAGCATTTACAGGCGCGTGGCGACCGCGAAGAGCGCTGAGGATTTAGACAACATCGAAACGGAGATGGCAGACCGTTTTGGGAGCCTACCCGAAGAGGTGAAACGACTTCTGGACATCATGAGGCTAAAGATTATGGCGAGGACGTTGTGCATTACGCAGATTTCCGAAGCCGATGGAAAAGTGCGGTTTGTTTTTTCCGATGAAACGTCTGTAGGGGCTGACAAGATATTCGGCCTGCGGGACAACCTGAGAGGGATACATTTTCAAAGGGATGGGTTTGAGCTGGGTATCAAAGGACTTTCCCCGCGGAAGGAACCGCTGGAAGCAGTGCGTGACGTTTTAAAACAATTGCTGAATTAGCGATAGTGAAAAATTTCTTTACTTATTAAGAACTTTCTGATAATTTTAGAAATGTCATGAAACATTGCGGCTTTGCTGTGATAATGGTGATAGCTGTGGTCACCCTTTTCATTTGCCTTGGGTGTGCCACTCTGAGCACGGGACAGAAGGTAAAGCAGTCAAGGGCCCACTACCAGCTGGGGGTGTCATACCTCAATGACAATAATATCCAGCCTGCATTTGTAGAGTTCCAGAAGGCGCTGGAGCTGAATCCCAACGATAAGGAAGTCCTGAACGCCATAGGGGTTCTCTACCTTCTGAAGCTTGAAGACTATCCTCAGGCGATAGGGTACTTCCAGCGAGCGCTGAAGATCGATAAAGATTATTCTGAGGCAGCAAATAACCTCGGTCGTACGTATGAGAAGCTGGGAAGATTCCAAGATGCTATTGAGTCCTATAAAATTGCGATATCGAATCCCCTTTACCAGAACGCGCATAAAGCGTTTGCGAGTCTTGGGATGGCATATTACCGGATTAAAAATTACCAGGCTGCGATGGATGCTTTTAAGGATTCAATCAGAAGGTTCTCTGATTTTTCTTATCCGTATTATGGTCTCGCCCTCGTATATAACGCTACCGGTAAGTACACAGACGCCGCTATGACCTTGCAAAAGGCTCTCGAACTCGATCCTGAGTTTCAAGGTGACAGGGAAAAAGCTCGGAAGTATCTGGATGAGCGAAAGGTGGTTGTTAAGGGGGACGAAGAAAGGGATGTCGAAGATCTGCTCGAGATCATGAATTATTGATAACAGTCCTAGACCGGTGATCCAACGTCTGAAGCCAATGAATAAGGCTGATAAGTCAAGATATTCGGAGATGCCTTGGATTGCCATGTGACTTTTTGTCGTAGATAACGATGAAGAACAGCTTTCTTCTTGAAATAGTTGATTTTTTTGCTGAGACTGCTTTCGGATTTTACGACCAGTGCTAAGAATTCCAGGCATTCTTACTACGCTCCACTAATAAGCTAATGAAGTGATCTTAATAAGAAACTCTAACAAAATCCTAAAATCACTTGACAACAAAGAATAAATATGATTGAATGTAAAAATGGTATCGCTAAAATTTCTTCATTATAAGGGAGGAAACAATAGATGATTAAAAAGGTTATTTATATCTTCATGGGGCTGCTGCTGCTATCCTGTGGGAATAGTCAGATCGCGGGTATTTCCACGGACACGCCAAAAGAGAGCAGCGCTTCAAAAGAGATAGCTTCTCCCAGTGTAACGGTTCAGTCGATTTTATCTCAGGCAGATAAGGGAAAATACGAAGAAGGAGAACTCCTCGTTAAGTTTAGATCAGGCGTATCTGCAAAGTCTGCTTCGATCCTTCATACGGCAGTGGGCGCCTCAGTAGTAAGGCGATTCAGTGTTGTCCCCAACCTTGAACACGTCAAACTCCCCCAGGATCTCCTGGTAAAGGACGCGATTGAAAAATACATGGCTAACCCTAATGTGGAGTACGCGGAACCAAACTATATCAGGCAGGCCGCATCCACAATCCCCGATGACCCCTTCTTTACTCCTCAGCAGTGGGCCCTCAATAATACCGGCACATTCGACAACGGAACCCCTGGGGCTGATATTAAAATGCCGCTGGCCTGGGATATCACACAAGGCAGTCCCGGAATCGTTGTTGCGGTTATTGACTCGGGGATAGACTATAGCCACCCCGATTTGGTGAACAATATATGGCTGAATCCCGGGGAGCCGTCGTGTAATGATACGACTGACCTTGATGGGGATGGATACGTGGGTGACTGCAGAGGCTGGAATTTTGTAGACAACGACAATGATCCTTTGGATGACTTTGGACATGGCACTCATGTTGCTGGAATTATAGGTGCTGTGGGCAATAACGGACTCGGAATCGCTGGTGTAATGTGGCAAGTAAAGCTGATGGCTCTCAAGTTTCTTGATAATACCGGAGAGGGAACCACTGCCAATGAGCTGCTGGCCATTCAATATGCGATTACTAAGAAAGCTCAGATAATCAATGCAAGTTACGGCGGGGGTGCATATTCCGCCTCCGAGTTAACTGCGATCAGTAACGCAGGTGCTGCCGGGATCCTGTTTGTTGCTGCCGCCGGAAATGGTACAAACGATAATGGTGTAGCAAACAATAACGATGTCTCACCATTTTATCCCGCAAGTTATAATCTTCCGAATATCATTGCTGTTGCTGCTACTGACCAGAATGACCAGAGGGTCTCGTTCAGCAATTTCGGTCTCAACTCGGTCCAAGTTGCAGCCCCTGGAGCGCATATTCTGAGCACTATCCCTCTTTCCGGAATAGCCCAACCGTTTCTTTCGTTCTGTACACAGTCCGCGGCCGCTTACTATGATTTTTGTAGTGGCACTTCGATGGCAGCTCCTCATGTGGTGGGACTTGCGGGATTACTGTACACTTATTATCCCAGTTTCACCTATTCTCAGATACGTGGTACGATCCTTCGGTATGTCGATCTCTTGCCGTCGCTTGTCGGATATGTGCAGACAGGCGGAAGGATCAACGCATATGCGGCGCTTTCCTCTTTATTAACACCGACGAATCTTACGGCTACCGCCACGTCCTCTTCCGGAATATCCCTTGCCTGGACCGATAACGCCACTGGGGAGGACGGGTATTACGTAGAGAGAGCGGTATCGGGTGGCGCTTTTACCCAGATAGCGACACTCGGACCGAACACCACATCTTTTGCTGATTCCGGACTGACTCCTTCCACGACCTACACTTACCAGGTGCAGGCGTTTAACACCATACCCGCTAATTCCGCATACTCTAACCAGGCCTCTGCAACGACCCTCACAGCGGATGTCACGAGCAGCGGCGGCGGTGGCGGGGGCTGTTCCATCGGTGCACGGCAGAATGCTCCAACGGCGATAGCCGACCTTGCTGTGCTATTGATGCCGTTTGCATTCATCGCGATAATGAGGCGGAAGAGATAAGAGAAAGACAGTAGCGTCTAAACTGGATATCCCAAAGGAAAAGGCATTCTGCACATACCCCATCCTGTTTCTCATGGCGTATGTATATCATGCCTTTTCCTTATCTTTTGTGAAATACCTGATCGTCCTTTTTCTCGTTGCGATTCCCTCTCTCTTACAGGGGAAAATCAAGTTCAGATTCAGCGTAAGGGATATCCTTATCGGCATAACAATCTCCGCAGTTTTCCTCTTACCCTTCTGCTATTACATGTCACAGAGAGGTAAGACATTTGTCTTTCTTCCTACGAGTGCTTTGCTATTTCAGGTTTTTGGTATTGCTTTTCCTGAAGAGATCTATTTCAGGGGTTTCCTCCAGGACTGCCTTGGCAATAACATCAGAGCGATGATAGTGGTGAGCTTTCTTTTCTCTCTGACCCATGTGCCGCAGCTTATCGTGTATGGTGATCCTTATTCATTGTTGACGTTTTTTCCTTCCCTTGTCATGGGGTCTCTCTACATGCGGACATCCAATGTCCTTTCTTCCACTATCTTTCATGCTCTCGCAAATATCATGTTTCTGGGCTTTTTGTGATATACTGTTACCTATTCGTCTACACTTGTTTTGACATAGGGGTTTTTCGATGAATGTTTTTTGGAAAGGAAAGAATGACTTTCTTCCATTGATTTTGTTATTGGCAGCATGCGGAGGCAATAAGACGGCTAACTGCCGTTATGAGATCGCTGCGCTGATGCCCTTATTGGTCGTGGTGATAGGAAAACGCTTTCGGCGTTTAAGAAATAAGGGTTGAGTCGACTATTGAGTATGTCGAAGCTCCGGTTTTTTACCTCAGGCGAATCTCACGGCAAGTTCCTCACCGGTATGATCGAGGGAATCCCTGCAAACCTCTCGCTTTCCCCATTCGAAATAGATAGTGAATTAAAGAGAAGACAATTGGGCTTTGGCAGAGGGGCAAGGATGAAGATAGAGTCCGACCACGCTGAGATAATCTCCGGAGTTCGTTGGGGAAAGACCCTCGGTTCGCCTGTAACCCTTCTCATAGAAAACAGGGACCACAAAAATTGGAGTGAGGCCATGTCGCCTGAAAGTGCTGCGCAAGGTTCCCTCCCTCCGCTGACGCGACCGAGGCCGGGACATGCGGATCTGGTCGGAGCTGTAAAATATCACCAGCATGATATCAGAAACGTGCTTGAGCGCTCAAGCGCACGGGAAACCGCCATGAGGGTTGGCTTGGGCGCTGTTGCGAAAAAATTTCTCTCTGAGTTCGGTATCAGGATCGGAAGCTATGTGATCAGGATCGGAAGCCAGCAGGCAGAAGTCAGAGGCCAGAGGTCAGAAGAAAAAGAGCTGGTGGAGGCGTTTGAGAAAGCTGAGGGGTCTTCTGTCAGATGTCCTGACGNNAGAAGCCACTCAGCAGATGGTTGGACTTATAGAGCGGGCACTGAGTGCAGGAGACTCCCTTGGCGGTGTTTTTGAAGTATTCGTCACCGGTGTTCCCATAGGATTGGGAAGCCATATCCAGTGGGATAGGAGACTGGACGGAAGCCTTGCACAGGCCTTGATGTCCATCCAAGCGATAAAGGGAGTGGAAATTGGGGCTGGGTTCACAATGTCTGCCCGTCACGGTTCCGAGGTGATGGATGAAATATTTTATCGTGGTTCAGAATTTTATCGGGAGAGCAATAATGCCGGGGGCATCGAAGGCGGCATGACCAACGGGATGCCGATAATACTGAGGGCCGCTATGAAGCCGATACCAACATTGCGAAGACCCCTACGTTCCGTTGATATTGTTACAAAGAAGACCTTTGAGGCTGTCTATGAGCGCTCCGATACTTGTGCGGTGCCTGCGGCATCAGTGGTTGCAGAGGCGATGGCCGCCCTCATCATGGCAGACGCATTCCTCGAAAAGTTTGGCAGTGATGCGATGGAGGAAGTTATGATGAACTTCAGATCCTATGTGGAGTACATAAAGCAATTCTGAGATTGCAGCAACCGCAGAGGCCGCAAGGTTTCGTTGCTCAAATGAAACAGATCGCAAAAGTCCTCGGAGTTTGCTTATGACGGCTCGGGGAAAATTCATCGGATCGGCGACAGATATCGCCGTCTTTTCAGGAGGCTGGAAGATATACAACAGCGACTTCAGCGCCTCTTACTATATCGGCGCCCGATGCTGGATAAAAGAGTATTCGAAAAGCCCCTGCAGAAACGCAGGGCGGTGCAGGCAGAGAAAAGCTCTCCCTGTGCTGCGGATATCTTTACGTATTGGCTTTGCTCATTAGCCTGGTGCGGTCTGTCCCCCATGGGGACTCTCCTTCGCCAGTGCCGTTCTCAAAAGGAAACAGCCATTCTAACTGCAACATCAGATTTGATGGTTGGAGGACGTCATAAAGGATTCTGAACACGATACAATGATGGAATTCCAAACAACGACTGAGAGAATGTGAGTATTCGATGTTTCTTTCGCGGACTCTGCGACCTCTGTAGTAATAGGGAAATGTGAATATGGAAAACATTGTTCTTACGGGGTTTATGGGAACAGGAAAGACAGCGATCGGAAGAGAGCTTTCGAATATGCTCCGATGGCGGCTTATTGACGTTGACGAAGAGATCGTAAAAACGAAAAAGATGAGCATCAACGAGATATTCAGTCGGTTCGGCGAGCCGGCATTCCGTGATATCGAGACCGCGACGATACGGGAGATTGCCTCGCAGAAGCATGTAATCATATCCACAGGAGGTGGTGCCGTTCTCCGTCGGGAAAATATGGATATCCTCAAACAGAATGGGGTTATCGTGAATTTGTCAGCAACTCCTGATACCATCATCACGAGGACGAGTGGTAACAACGAGAGGCCACTTCTTCAGGTAGAGAATCCCTCGCAGAGGATTAAGGAGCTCCTGGAGGTGCGGAGGTCCTTTTACGAAAAGGCGGATATCATGATAGACACAGAGTCTAAGACGCCGCATCAGATCGCAGAGGAGATATTGGAGAGCATTGGATGGAAGAGATAAAAGTTGAGCTTGGCGAGAGGAGTTATGCGATCTGCGTCGGTTCAGATATCCTAGGTGAGGTCGGCGAGAGACTGCAGGCATTCCGATTCAGCCGTGTTTCCGTAATCAGCAATCCCACTGTTGTCCGCCTATGGGGGGATCAACTTCTCGGTTCTCTCCAGAAAGCTTATCCTGATGTCGCCATTGTTATCGTCCCCGATGGCGAGGAGTACAAGGAGCTCCTTTGGGCATATTACGTATACGGAGAACTCCTCAGACATAAACTAGACAGGGCATCCGCGGTTATCGCCCTCGGAGGAGGGGTTATCGGTGACCTAACGGGTTTTGTTGCCTCAACCTATATGAGAGGGATTTCCTTCATTCAGGTGCCGACTACCCTCCTGGCCCAGGTCGACAGTTCTGTCGGCGGAAAGACCGGTGTCAATCATGCGCTCGCTAAGAATGTCATCGGCACTTTTTACCAGCCGAGGCTTGTATGGGGTGATGTATCTACATTAATGACATTGCCGAAGCGTGAACTTCTCACAGGGATTGCTGAGGTCATCAAATATGGAGTGATATGGGATAAAGAGCTCTTTCAATTTCTTGCAGAGAACAGAGAGAAGATTCTGAACCGAGAAATCGACGTGCTGAGATACATCATAAAACGGTCCTGTGAAATAAAGGCAGAGGTTGTTTCGAAGGATGAACGGGAAGGAGGACTGAGGGCGATTCTGAATTACGGCCACACCTTTGGTCATGCCATCGAGACAGCGACTGGTTACAGAACTTATCTTCACGGAGAGGCGGTTGCCGTCGGGATGTGCCTCGAGGCGAGGCTTTCCTTGTCGCTCGGCATTATGGGTGAGGAAGAGGTGGAAAGAATACATTCCCTTATCAATGCCTATGGTTTGCCGACAAAGATACCCTCTGACATCGATCGCGATCAGGTTCTCTCGGCGATGCAGCTTGATAAAAAGACAATAGCCGGCGAGTTGAAGTTTGTCCTTCCCGAGAAAATTGGGTCTGTCGAGATCGTGGGTGTTTCTGACACAACCGAGATCGCCGTGTTACTCCGGTCAGACTGATGATAGCTCGATATGCTGAAAAGGTATTTGGCGGTGGCGTCATCTCTGAAGACGATGCATCCCTTCTGACGTCCATCGAGGGGATTGATCTTATTCGTCTCTTTTCCTCTGCCAGTGAGATTCGGGAGAGGTTCAGGGGAAAAAGAGTAGAACTCTGCTCCATCATAAACGCCAAATCAGGAGGATGCTCCGAAGACTGCTCCTATTGTTCGCAGTCTTCGAAGAGTAAAGCTGGCATTTCCGTTTATCCCCTCGTTAACGCAGACACAGTGATAAAAAAGGCAGAGGAGGCAAAGGGGGCGGGAGTGAAACGCTTTTGCATCGTTACCAGCGGAAGAAAGGTCAGCAGTAAAGAACTCAGGGAAATAGCATCTATGGTCAAAAAGGTTCGCACGATCGGCCTTCTCCCTTGCGCAACCCTCGGACTTCTGGATAAGGACGAATTGTCTCTGCTCAAAGATAATGGGCTTGAGCGGTACCACCATAACCTTGAAACTTCGGAGCGATTCTTCGCAGAAATATGTTCCACGCACACGTATTCAGAAAAGATAAGGACCATCGAGGCTACTCAATCAATCGGCCTATCCCTCTGTTCAGGAGGGATATTCGGTCTTGGTGAGTCCTGGCATGACAGGATCGCGCTGGCAGGTGCGTTGAGGGATTTAAATGTGGATTCTGTTCCGATCAATTTTCTGATTCCCGTGAGGGGCACACCCATGGAAAATGTTGACCCTTTGCATCCCTGTGAGGCGTTAAAAATTATAAGCGTCTACCGTTTTATCCTCCCGAGCAGGCAGATCAGGGTCTGCGGCGGGAGGAGGCAGATTCTCGGAGGACTCAATTCCATGGTCTTTATGGCAGGGGCTGATTGTCTGCTTACCGGTAATTATCTCACCACAACAGGGACGCCCTCTGAAGACGATATGAGGCTTATTCAGCAGTATGGACTGAAGGTGGACAGGGGAGAGTCAGCTTAGCTTTTTATAATCAATAGGATGATGGTATGGCAGCTTCTAATCTACTGAATGACAAGGTTTTTTCTCAAATCATAAAAAGGTCTTTTTTTGCCGGTGGTCGCAAAAAAATCATTCTTCCGCCTATTCTCTTTGCTCCAATGTACCAGTCATATGGACTCAGGGAAACACAGATTTCTGGATAAAGTAAGATCAACCGTAGCGAAGCATGCCATGCTTTCCGGTGGGGAGACCGTTTTAGCCGGTCTCTCAGGAGGGGCTGATTCCGTATGTCTTCTCACCGCTCTCAATGCGCTCAAGGCTGAACTGAATCTCAGACTGTACGCTGTTTATGTCGACCACGGACTGAGGCCGAATGAAACTCCTCATGAGAGAGAATTCTGCCGAAAATTCTGCGAAAGATCGTTAGTTGTTTTTATCACGAGACTAGCCGATGTAAAGACATATGCAAAAGAGCACGGCCTGAATAAGCAGGAGGCTGCGAGGGAATTAAGGTATGCAATCTTTCATACGGTTTTCGCAGAAATAGGGGCTGACAAGATAGCCCTCGGCCATACCGCAGATGACCAGATGGAGACATTTCTCATGAGGTTTTTCAGGGGTTCGGGTCCGAAGGGGCTATCAGGTATACCGCCGGTGAGGGCAAAGATTATCAGGCCGCTGATAGAGATTGAACGGAGGGCTGTAGAGAGATACCTTGATGAACAAGGTATCTCTCCTGTGATTGACTCATCAAATCTCAGGGGCGATTATTTCAGAAACAGGATCAGGCTCTCCTTTATTCCCGAGATCAAAAAGATGAATCCTCGTATCGTGCAAACTGTTTCGCGAACGATGGATATCCTGAGGGAGGAAGAAAAATACTTTGATGTCCTCATCACGAAGACCATGATGAGGCTGATAAGCAGAAAATCAGATTCCCAGATCGAATTATTCCTGATGCCAATGACGTGCATGGAGACGGTGATTCTCAGAAGAGTGCTGAGAAGGGCGATTGATGGGACGAAGAGTCTTCGAGGTATGAATTTTATGCATATAGAGGATTGTATTGATTTGATAAAAAGGGGGAGAGCGGGAGACAGACTTAATCTTCCAAAAGGATTGAGGGTAATAAAGAATTATGCGACTTTAGTGATCACATCCGAATTACCTCAGAGATTAAATACCCATACTCTTATCGCTCCGGGTGACAGTGTTTTAAGTGAGATCAGGGCTACGATAAGAACGTCCCTCGAAGATGCGGTGGATAGTCTTGGAGATGGAAGAACATCCGCTGTCTTCGATGCGGATAAGACCGGGACCACACTTACAATTCGATCAAGAAAAGATGGCGATTTCTTTTATCCGAAGGGATTCGGCAGAAAAAAGAAACTCCAGGACTATTTTGTGGACGAAAAGGTTCCGAGAGATGAGCGAGATACGATACCGATAGTTGTTTCAGGACAGAACATTATCTGGATCGCTGGCTTCAGAGCAGATGAGAGATTCACGGTATCTGACGAGACAAAGAGGTTTTTGAAATGTGAGTTTAGGAAGGCGGTCTGACGATAGCCATCTATCCTACATTAATTCATGATAACTATTTTGAAAAATGTCTTTTTTTTTCAGGTAAAATATAAAGTTGTGAACGCGGTGAGGACAAAGAGGTAATGGTGCGAGTTCGTTTTGCGCCGAGCCCGACAGGCTATCTGCATATCGGAGGTGCGAGGACCGCCCTTTTTAACTGGCTGTATGCGCGGCATGAGGGAGGCACCTTCATCCTAAGGATAGAAGATACCGACAGGAGCCGTTCCACTGACGAATATATCGACGCAATTATCCAAGGGATGCAATGGCTCAACCTCGACTGGGATGAAGGCCCCTACCGGCAGACAGATAGGTTCGAGGTGTACAGGAGTTACATCGAAAGGCTTATCCAGGAAGGCAAGGCATATAACTGTTACTGCTCTCCGGAAGAACTTGAGCAGCGCAGGCAGCAGGCGTTGGGACAGGGTAAGACACCGAAGTATGACGGAAGATGCCGGGATCGTAAAGAACCCATACCCGGCCGTAGTGCCGCGGTGAGGTTCAACATTCCGCAGGAGGGACAGACGGTCGTAAAGGATCTCATTAAGGGCAATGTTACCTTTGAGAACAATCAACTTGATGATCTCATCATCATGCGCTCTGACGGGACACCAACCTACAATTTTGTTGTCGTGGTGGATGATGTGGATATGAAAATTACTCATGTCATCCGTGGTGATGACCATCTGAACAATACCCCAAAGCAAATCCATATCTATAAAGCGCTGGGATATGAAATCCCTGAGTTTGGCCATCTGCCTATGATCCTCGGCTCCGACAAGACGAGGCTGAGCAAGAGACATGGAGCGACGTCGGTTATGGCCTATAGGGATATGGGTTATCTACCCGACGCACTCGTCAACTACCTTGTCCGCCTCGGGTGGTCTTTTGGTGATCAGGAGATTTTTACGCGAGAAGAATTGATCAAAAACTTTTCTTTTGAAAATGTTGGAAAATCATCTGCAGTGTTCAACCCGGAAAAACTGCTATGGCTCAACAGTCAGTATGTCAATAATTCGCCGGATGAAGTACTTGCCGAATTAGTCACTCCCTTTCTTGTGAGGGAGAAGATTATTAGTCAGGGGCAGACGCTCGATATCGTATGGTTGTCAAAGGCAATAGCCACCCAGAAAGAACGGTCAAAGACGCTTGTTGAACTCGCGCATTCTTTGCGTTACTACATTGCGGAGGATGTCGAATACCATGAAAAGGCAAAGGCTAGATTTCTTCATGAACAGAGTCTCCCTTATTTGAACGAGTTGAAAGACAGTCTTGCTTCTCTTGATCTTTTTTCGGCATCAGAGATCGAAAAAATATTTAAGGCAATAACCGAAAAACATGGCATTAAGCTCGCTAATCTTGCTCAGCCTGTCCGCGTAGCTGTCACGGGCGGGGCGGAGAGTCCGGGAATATTTGAAGTCCTTGAGATCCTCGGTAGGGAAAAGACTTTGAAACGGTTAGAGAAGGCGATAGCATCCATAGGGATTTCTCCGAGAAAGGAGCCTCAGATATGACGACAAACGGTTTTGCCGTACCTGCTGATTTCATCCGAGATATCATCAGAGAGGATATCAAGACAAACAAATACGATCGCAGGGTTCACACCCGGTTTCCGCCGGAGCCTAACGGGTATCTCCACATCGGGCACGCTAAGTCCATATGTCTCAATTTCGGTATTGCCGCCCAATTTAAAGGCCTCTGCAATCTGCGTTTTGATGATACCAATCCTACCAAAGAGGAAAGAGAGTATGTAGAATCGATCAAAGCAGACGTTCGGTGGATCGGCTTCGACTGGGGCGATCGGCTGTTTTACGCATCGGACTACTTTGAGCAACTCTACCAGTTCGCCGTGCAGTTGATTAAAATGGAAAAAGCATATGTCTGTGATTTAACCGCTGAGGAAATCAGGGAATACCGTGGAACGTTAACCCAGCCCGGCAAAGATAGCCCATATCGCAACCGGTCAGTAGAGGAAAACCTGGAACTCTTCGATCGCATGAGGAACGGTGGATTTGAAAACGGCTCGCGCACCCTCCGTGCAAAAATTGACATGAAATCAGGGAATATCAATATGCGGGATCCAGTGATGTACCGCATTCTCCATGCGGAACATCACCGGACAGGCAATGCCTGGTGTATTTATCCGATGTACGACTTTGCCCA
>DMNE01000349.1:0-156 GCA_003453735.1 Nitrospiraceae bacterium
CTCTACTCAAGTTCAGTAGTGAGGCGTGGAGCGGCCACATGCGCGGTAATCAATACTGGCGCAAATACATACTTTGGCAAAACAGCAGAGCTGGTCAAAACGGCAAAGCCAAGGTCCCACCAGGAGGAAGTGATGATGGCTATAGTCAGATATATG
>DMNE01000349.1:310-5351 GCA_003453735.1 Nitrospiraceae bacterium
TAACCCAGAATAAATTATCGGTTGCCGAAAGCATACCGTTCCCCGGATTTACGGAACAAGATGTTGTCACCGCAGCCGCTCTGGCTTCACAAGAGGAAGGGATGGACATTATAGACCTTGCGGTTCTTGGATACGCTAAAAGTATGAGAGTCGATTTCAACGCCTACAAGCGGATTTCCTATACCCCGTTTAATCCAGCGATTAAAAGGACCGAGGCGATAGTCGGGATCGACGCAAAACGTTTTAAAGGTGTTAAAGGTGCAGCCCAGATAGTCATATCCATGTGCCGGGGAATCGATAAAGAAGCTATCGAAAAGGCAAACGGGATAATAGAAGAGTTTTCCCGGAGAGGATACAGGACGATAGCAGTCGCCCGATCGGAAGGCGACGACTTGGATAATCTTAAACTTGCAGGCTTGCTGTCATTGGCTGATCCGCCGAGGCTGGACTCAAAAAGCATGATAGACCAGGCAAGGAAGCTGGGAATAAAGCCGCTAATGCTTACCGGCGATAGTATGGCTATAGCCAAAGAGATAGCCCTTCAGGCGGGGATCGGCGGTAACATTATCCGGATGGCGGATATCGAGGGCTTGAGCGAGAATGAGCAGACAAAGGTTGTCGGGGAAAGCGACGGGTTTGCCGAGATATATCCCGACGACAAGTATAAGATTGTGAAGCTTCTGCAGTCCCGGGGTCACATGGTGGGTATGACCGGAGATGGTGTTAATGATGCTCCGGCGCTGAAACAGGCGGAGATGGGGATAGCCGTGAGCAATGCGACCGACGTGGCAAAGGCGTCGGCAAGCGTAGTCCTGACCGAACCGGGGATAAGCGTCATAATCAATGCGATAACCATAAGTCGGCAGACTTATCAGCGGATGCTGACGTGGGTTATCAACAAGGTTACAAAGGTAATAGAATTCGTCGGTCTGCTGACCCTGAGCTTCTTCTGGCTTCATAACATTGTGCTGTCTCTCCTGGGAATGTCGCTGCTCGTGTTTGCAAATGACTTCGTAACTATGTCTCTGGCGACCGACCATGTAACCCACACACCCAATCCTAACAAGTGGAATGTGAAGAATATTACTCTTGCGTCGCTTGTCCTCGGTATGCTCTTGCTCGTCGAGGATATGCTCGTCATCCTGATGGGCATAAAATATTTTCATCTCGAATGGGCAAAACTGCGTACCCTAGTTATGCTGAATCTGATATTCAACAGTCAGTTCAGGGTTCTGATTGTCAGAGAGAGGAGGCACTTCTGGTCTTCCATGCCGGGAAGGGAATTACTTATCCTGAGCGCAGGCACCATAATAGGCTTTGCACTGTTGGTCGTATACGGTATCTTTGTTTCGCCGCTCACGTTGTATCAGGTGCTCAGCGTTCTGCTATTATCGGCAATGTTTGCGCTCTGGATTGATTTCCCGAAGTTCTATCTATTCAGAAGATTCAAATTATGATTTATAGCGGACAGTCCCTTTACAGCCCGCATCAGCGGTATAACCATTGACTATAACGTGTGATAAGATATTCTTTAATTAAAAGGAGATGTAGAAGGAACAAATCAGTTAGTGAAAGAAGGCCCTTAAACGGAAAAAACCAAAAGTGGCAGGTGTTCATGGGAAGAGGGCCCACCTGTTGACGGAAGACATTCCACAAGTTTAGCCCTTTTTTATCTGAAAAAGAAAAGGAGGTGAAAGATAGATGAAAATAGCCAAGAAGTTCGCCTTATTTTTTGCTTTAGTCGCCATCGCTATTATAACAGGAAATGTACGGGCTGAAGACCTGCAAGTTCGTCAGGCAACGCAGAGCGAGATCGGCAAGNNATGCACTCCACGTTTAAAGTCGCACATGATACCAAAGTAGTTGACTACAAGGGTAAGAGTTATTATTTCTGCTGTTCAGACTGCATCGACGATTTCAAAAAAAACCCTGACAAATATGCAGAGGCTGGAGAGTTGCAAGTTCGTCAAGCAACGCAGAGCGAGATCGGCAAGACCGCTACTTGCCCTGTCATGCACTCCACGTTTAAAGTCGCAAAGGGTACCAAAGCAATAGACTACAAGGGTAAGAGTTATTATTTCTGTTGTTCGGGCTGCATCGACGATTTCAAAAAAAACCCTGACAAATATGCAAAATAGGCCAATGCTGTTGGAATGGTTGTCAGCAAGTATGCCGGCAACAGCCGCTCTTTTTCTACGGAAAGGGCGAAGATCGCAGACGGCAGGCAAGGGGTTGTGAGCAAAGGAAAGCCATGCCATTTTATGGCATGGCTTTCCTTTGCTCTGCCATTGCACGGTAAAAACTCAACTGTTCAGCCAGGAAGTCCCCCTTTTTTGACTTTCCAATGTAAAGGCGTATAAGGTATGTATGTGGGTCACTACTACGATCTTGAACGACTTAGGTGTGAGTTATGTGGGGAGACTGTGAGCGTGACTGCATGCGTTATAAGTCTGACAAGGAATGCAATTTTCTTAACTGTTTTTATTGTACTGTCGATTCTCGTGATTAGTCCTTTCCGCCTTCACGCAGCTGAGCATATGCAGCACAACCTTACGGTCACCCTCGATCCATCGGAGCATCGATTGACCGCAGCCGACATGATCACCGTTGCCAACGGCCAACGTAAAATGAAATTTGTTCTCCATGCGGGGCTTAACCCCTCTTCCCCCGATCCACATGTGCTCATTGTAAAAGAGGCCATTCAACAGATGCCCGTGCCGGTGGAATCATTTTCTGCCTCGCTCCCGGAAGGCAGTAGGAGTTTCACAATCCAGTATGGAGGGATCATTGATCATTCTCTCGAGTCAATCGCTAAAGGGTTCAACCAGTCGCCCGGAACCATAGCCAATGACGGCGTGTATCTTGCGGGAAGCTCTGCCTGGTATCCCCAGTTTGAGACGGATCTTCTGACGTACACGCTTGCTGTGGAGCTTCCGGCGGGCTGGGATGCAGTCAGCCAGGGAGGCCGGACAGTTTACGAAAAAACGAAGACTTTTACCAAGGTCCGTTGGGAATCACCACAGCCGCAGGAAGAGATTTATCTCGTTGCCTCACGGTTCACGGAATATGAAAAAACTTCGGGCAGACTGACCTCCATGGTTTATCTTCGTACGCCTGACGAAGATCTGGCGGCCAGATATCTTGCTGCGACAATCCGCTATATCGACATGTACGACCATTTGATCGGCCCGTATCCTTATAAGAAGTTCGCTCTCGTCGAGAATTTCTGGGAAACGGGCTATGGCATGCCGTCCTTCACACTGCTCGGGCCCAAGGTCCTAAGACTGCCTTTTATCATCAACACCTCCTATCCTCACGAGATTCTGCACAATTGGTGGGGCAACAGCGTCTATCCTGTTTTCGAGAAGGGCAACTGGTCCGAAGGAATCACGGCATACCTTGCGGATCACATGATGAAGGAGCAGGAAGGTGCTGGCGCTGAATACCGCTTCTCCACACTCCAGAAATACGCTGATTACGTTCTCAGCGGCAGGGATTTTCCGCTCATAAAGTTTACGTCACGCCACAACCCGGCTACAGAGGCGGCGGGATACGGTAAGTCGCTCATGTTTTTCCATATGCTCAGGCAGAAACTGGGCGACATGACATTTATCGCTGCAATTCAGGATTTCTACAAGAATAATAAGTTCCGTTTTGCCACCTTTGACGACATCAGGAAAAGCTTTGAAACCGTTTCACGAAAAGATCTTACACACGAGTTCTCGCAATGGGTCGCCCGTACCGGCGCCCCCGTGCTTCGCCTGGGTAATGCGAAGGCGGAAAGACGAGGGCACGGGTATGTCCTGACCGCCCTGCTCGAACAGGTCCAACCCGGCGAACTCTACCGCATCTCTGTCCCCGTCGCCGTGACTATGGAGGGACGGGAGAGGGCCTTTCAGAGTGTTGTAGAGATGCAGGGCAAGAAAATCGAGATTTCGGTCACCGTGCCCGAACGTCCGCTCCGGCTGGACATTGATCCTGAGTTCGATCTCTTCAGACGACTCGATAGAGCTGAGATCCCCCCCGCAGTGACTCATGCATTGGGAGCAAAAAAGATGCTCGTGCTTCTGCCTTCTCGGGCAGGGAAGGAATTACTCGAGGCTTACGCAGCCTTTGCTGGCGCTTTGTCTAAGTCCGGACCGGATGAGGTGGACATAAAGCTCGACAGCGAAGTGAAGAAGTTCCCATCCGGTCATGCAGTAACGATTCTGGGTTGGGAAAACCTCTTCTTCGAAAAGGCTGTTCAGGAGCTGACGGGATATGGCATGGCATTTTCGAAACAGGGCGTCACGGTCGGCGAAAGCCAAATCGCAAGAAAAAACCATGCCGTGGTGCTTGCGGGGCGCAATCCCGAAGATAAAGACATGGCAATGCTGTTCATCGCCGCGGACCGGCCGCAGTGTTTGCCCGGTGTAGCAGTAAAGCTTCCACATTATCATAAGTACAGCTATCTTGCCTTTGAGGGCGATGAATCTCAGAACGTAGCCAAAGGCAGCTGGCCTGTCATGAATTCTCCCATGACGTCATTCCTGCCTTTAAAGGACAATGTCATCTCTCATGTCGCAATGGGTGCGCTCGCGCCCCGCAAGGCCCTGGCCGCGCTGCCATGAGTGGCTGAGGTCTTGTATCGTGTTTGCAATCGGTTCTAAGAATTTCGGAATCAGAAAAGTTTTCTCAACAAGCCATTATCAGATGGGGCTTCATTTCACTGTTCCAAAAAACATATTCAAATGTAGTCGAGCTACCCCGAACATGTTTTCGCCCCTGGGTTAGGATGCAAGTTTCGCTCTGCGATTGACCGGCGCAGTGATAGCGGGCCTGGGCCCTCCTGCCGTTGGACTTTCGTCTCCCACAGCGCTCTGTCCGTGTGGTTGCGCGGTGTCTGCAGTCCTGCCCGGAACAGGCCGCTCCGGCTTATTCGCTACCGACCTGCGACAGAGGGCTTCCTATTCCCTCTTGAGGTAGGCCATAGTCTCGGGGTTCAGACCCGGGGGCAGCACAAGAAAACCATTGCATCCCAACCGGCGTAGAAACCTCTCCA
>DMNE01000087.1:0-1580 GCA_003453735.1 Nitrospiraceae bacterium
CGCCTTGAAAGGGCGATGTCCTAGGCCGGGCTAGACGATGGGGACACGCATGGTGAGCCGCGTTGGATTCGAACCAACGACCCACGCCTTAAAAGGGCGTTGCTCTACCTACTGAGCTAGCGGCCCTTTGGGTCATTTAGAATACATTTAAGGTCTTTTTTTTGTCAATCGCTACCAGCACCTTGGAATCCGTCATAATATTACTAGGAACCGAGACAAACACACTTCACGACATCGAGTTTCTGAAATTCCATACATCCGTTACATGAGATGCAGTCTGCCTTTTCCTTACCTTCCTTGAATCTGTTCGGGAGATTCGGTTCCCTGATCAATGGTCTTGAAAGGGAGATAAGGTGTGCCTCTCCTTTTCTTAGTACATCCTCCATAACAGAGAGTGATCTCATACCGCCCACAAGGATTATAGGGGTATTCAGTCTTTCCTTGAACAACCTCCCTGCATCTCTGAAATAAGCCTCCCTATCCTCAGTTAAGATATCCGGTTGAGCAGTCTTCTGACCTGACTCATACATACCGCCAGTCACCTCAAAGGCGTCGATACCTAATTCCTCGAGCCTTTTGGCTATCCCCACTGAATCCACGACGTTCAATCCGCCCTCAATCATGTCATCAGCATTCATCTTTATCAAGAGGGGATAATCTTCCCCGACTTCTTTCCGAATGGCGAAATAGATCTCTTCTAAGAAATGGAACCTTCTCTCTTCGTCCCCTCCCCAGTAATCGTGACGTCTATTTGTGTGGGGTGATAGGAATTCGCTCACAAGATAGCCATGAGCGCCGTGGATTTGGACTGCGTCAAAGCCGGCAATTCTTGCTCTGCCGGCGGCACTGCCAAACGCTTCGATGATCTGCCATACCTCTTCGTCTGTCATTGGCTTGGGAGTTACACCTGTGGATGGATCATATACCGCCGAAGGAGCCAGGGGAGGATTACCTCCGAGAAGGATGGGTAAACTCTGTCTGCCACCATGCACGAGTTGAATGGCGATTACGCCACCAAGTTCATGGACAGCATCAGTAAGATTCTTGAGCCCTCGGATATATATATTACTGTGGATACAGAGCATCTGCGGTGCGGATCTCCCTGATGGATGGACAAGGACGTTGCCCGTGATGATGAGTCCGACCCCACCTCTCGTGAGGTCACGGTAAAACTCAATGAGCGATTCTGTAACAAACCCGTCTTCGTCCGCCCTCTTCTCATACGTTGCGGAACGGACAAAGCGGTTCTTAAGATCAAGCCCGCTGAAAGAGAATGGATCAAATAGCATAGCGTCCTCCTCAAAAATGAACCGGAGTGCAAACAAAGGGAACCCCGTGTCAGTTTTTGTGCATCTGTGGTCGGTTATGAATGTCTGTCATGCAACATCACAACCTCAGTGCAATCGCCATCTTTATCGCCTCTATCATGCTTGAGGGATTCGCGATACCCTTCCATGCAATGTCATAGGCTGTTCCGTGATCAGGAGATGTTCTGATGATCGGTAACCCTACTGTCACATTGACCCCTTTATCAAACGCTATCATCTTGAGAGGAATCAAGCCCTGATCGTGATACATGC
>DMNE01000087.1:1612-6677 GCA_003453735.1 Nitrospiraceae bacterium
TTCCGAATATGCCCGACTCTCCCGCGTGGGGGTTTAGTCCCGCGACGGCTATCCGTGGTTTTTCGATTCCCATCATGTCACAGGCCTTTCGTGCAAGACGAATAGTCTTCAGTACTGCTTCCTTTGTTATAAGGCTGGGCACATTCTTCAGCGCAGTATGGAGGGTCACGAGGATAACCCGTAACGGTTCGCCCACAAGCATCATTGCATAGTCCCTCGTTGCAGTTAGCTCCGCCAGCATCTCGGTATGTCCAGACCATGGAAAGCCACTATATTTCAATGCCTCTTTTGAAATCGGCGCTGTTATTATCGCATCAACCTTTTTCTTCAGCGCGAGTTCAACAGCTTTTTCTATGTAACTCACGCAGGCTCTACCGTTCTGCGGGTCAGGTTCATTTTTCTTAAAGGAGGTCAACGTATGAAGATCTATAAGCCAGAGCTTTTCCGGAGAGAGAGAGGTATCGTCGGGAGAATTAATAATTTCTACCGCAAGTGGACTCTTACATTTCTTCATGACGTCGTGTATGACGGGTGCATCTCCGATAACTACGGGTATGCACTTGGGAAGATCAGGGGATGATAGTGACTTGAGAACTACCTCAGGTCCTACACCGCCGGGGTCTCCAGTGGTTATGGCAATTCTTTTCATAATGAAGCTCTTGGAGAAATCTCTACTTGCGACCTTTTCTTCTCTCGTTCCTTGCTTATTATCGTGAAAACCTTCGGGTGAGTCAAGGATTGTTCCCCATCGGCAAGGAGCACAGCGGAAAGATGAGTCATCATAAATAATAGTCAGGCGGTGTTGGAGGATTTCTGCGCGGCGAAAGATTTGGCGAACATAGAGTTTATCGAGGCAATAAGATGAGTCATAAATTTTTGTTACACAGGCGTTCTTGTTTTGTTTATTATCGATGATATCGCGGTGTGGCAGGTTAGAGCGCTAGTGCTTGTTCACCGCGACCGTATCGTATCACGAACAATCGGACAGAAATATCTTCCCGCGTGCCGCAATCATTGCAGCATAGTTTTCCCTTATCATTTTTTCTCATGCTTCGCCCTCGCACAGCTAAGATTCCACAACAGTTCCAGGCAGGCGAGATGAATCCCTCCTCATCCGGTTCTCTTATGGTAAAATAAGCAATTCTTGATTCACGGAGGAGATATGAAGGTAATCGAGGGTGAACTTCAGGCAAAGGGACTAAAGTTCGGCATTGTTGTCAGTAGGTTCAATGATTTTATTACGAGCAGATTATTGGACGGTGCAAAGGATGCGCTTCTGAGGCACGGAGCAGACGAAAAGGACATAACCGTTGCAAAGGTTCCAGGTGCCTTTGAGATACCCATAGCCGCAAAAAAGATGGCATCAAAGGGTATGTATCACGCTATCCTCTGTCTCGGTACAGTCATTCGCGGCGCAACGCCCCATTTTGACTATGTGGCGGCGGAAGTCTCAAAAGGAATCGCATCAGCATCCATGGAGACCGGCATTCCCATTGCGTTCGGAATCATAACGTCTGATACGATCGAACAGGCTATAGAGAGGGCCGGCTCAAAGAGCGGTAATAAGGGCTGGGATGCAGCCATGACCGCTATCGAAATGGCACAGGTGATGAAAAAACTGGCATGAAGCGCCGCAGGGGAAGGGAATATGCACTCCAATTTCTCTTCCGGTTCGACTTCACTGGAGAAAGACCGGATGGGAAGGATTTCGATGAATTCTGGGCAGACTTGGATAGAGATGCTGAGGTCCGAAAGTTCTCAGAAAATATCATTTTCGGAACTCTCGACAATCTTTCAGAGATCGATTTAGTGTTACAGAAAGCAGCAGAGCACTGGGTCCTCCAGAGGATGGCAGCGGTNNATCGAGATTGCAAAGAAATACTCCTCGACCGAGTCAGCATCCTTTATCAACGGAATACTCGATACCATTGCAAGGGGGATAAAGGGCAAAAAGGCGCGATAATGTTATACGCTGTTATTTCGGATGTCCACGCAAACCTTGAGGCACTCGATGCGGTATTGAAGGATATTAGGAAGAGGGCGATAAAGGAGATACTCTTCCTTGGAGATGCGGTGGGCTATGGTCCGAATCCAAATGAATGCGTGGAGAAGCTGAAGAAACACTGCAAAATCCTCCTTGCCGGGAATCACGACAGAGCAGCCGTCGGCTTAACAGACATAGGTTACTTCAATGAATATGCGCGGACAGCCGTGTTCTGGACCAGGAAAGTCATGACAGAGGACAACCTGAGGATCCTCGAGACTCTTCCTGTTATGAAGAAAATGGACAAAGAGAACATTCTCTTAATTCACTCCACGCCGAAAGAGCCCGAGGCATGGCACTATCTATTAACTCTGTGGGATGCGGAGCTCAATTTCCACTATTTTGACGAGCGAATATGCATTCTTGGCCACAGCCATCAGCCCTTTGTGGTTGAGCGGGTGCCTTCGGGTGAGATGATCACCTATAGAAACCGGGCAAACTTTGGAAAGAGCGAACGATATATCGTAAACGCTGGCAGTGTGGGTCAGCCGAGAGATAGAGATCCTCGGGCGTGCTATGTGGTACTGAACGATGAGATGGCGGAGTTTGTGAGGGTGCAATACAATATAGAAAAGACTCAGATGAAAATGCGTGAGGCCGGACTTCCTCTCCCTTTGATCGAGAGGCTTTCGCGGGGAACGTAAACAGAGTAAACAAATACACTTATGGATGAGGCACAGAAAGAATCTTGGCGTAGTACGAATAACGCAATGCGAATGGGGGAGAAGGCATGATAGCGCGGTACACACGACCGGAGATGGGCAGGATCTGGACACTTGAGAACAAATACGCAAAATGGCTCGAGGTTGAACTTGTTGTTTGCGAGGCGTGGTCGGATATCGGAGAGATTCCCAAGGAAGCCTTCAGAAGGCTGAAGAAGAAGGCATGTTTCGACGTGGATAGGATTGATGAAATCGAGAAAACCGTAAAACACGATGTCATTGCTTTCCTCGCTTCTGTTGCAGAAAATGTGGGACAAGATGCGAGGTTTATCCACAAAGGTTTAACATCATCGGATATTGTTGACACAGCGCTCTCCCTCCTCCTGAGAGAGGCGGCGGATTTAATCGCCGCCGATATAAAGGGGATGATGGTTGTCCTGAAACGGCAGGCATTGACATATAAGAATACGGTGTGCATGGGCCGTACACACGGAGTCCATGCTGAACCTATGACATTTGGGCTGAAGTTTGCCCTGTGGCATGAGGATATGAGAAGAAATCTCAAGAGAATGAAAAGGGCGAAAGAAACGATCAGTACAGGAAAGCTCTCGGGTGCAGTCGGGACATTTTCCAATATCCCGCCTGCCATTGAAGAAACGGTCTGCAGGAAACTCGGTCTCTATCCCGAGTCCGTTGCGACTCAGGTCATCCAGAGGGACAGGCATGCGGAATATCTTTCGACCCTTGCCCTCATCGCCGCTTCGGTAGAGAAAATGGCTATTGAGATACGACACCTCCAGAGGACCGAGGTCCTTGAGGCCGAGGAACCCTTTGAGGCGGGCCAGAAAGGCTCGTCTGCGATGCCGCACAAGAGAAACCCTGTCGGCTCTGAAAACTTATCAGGACTTGGTAGGGTGGTCAGGGCAAATGCATTGTCTGCCCTGGAGAACGTCGCGCTCTGGCATGAAAGGGATATATCTCACTCTTCAGTGGAACGGATCATTATCCCTGACAGCTCGATACTCGTTGACTTCATGCTCAACCGAATGACATGTATCCTGGATGGTCTCCAGGTTTACCCCGAGAGGATGAAAGAGAATATGGCCAAGAGTTACGGGCTTCATAACTCCCAGATGGTTCTGCTGGCCCTTGTCGGCAGTGGGCTTAGCAGAGAAGATGCATATGCCTTCGTCCAGGAAAACGCCATGAAAAGCTGGAGGGAGAAAAAGGATTTCAAGAAGGTGCTGTTGAAGGATAACCGTATTACAAGACACCTTACAGAAAAAGAGATAGAGCGTATCTTTGATTTGAAACACTATTTCAAGAATGTGGATTATATCTTTTCGAGGGTATTCGGGACATCAGAGGCATGAGAGCAAGAAATCCTGCCCCTCAATTTTTTGTTCCGAGATTCTTTAAGGGATCTTTGTAAGATGTTTGTACCCTCCTTAGAGAATCCGTAAGGGCAGAAAGATTCTTCCCTCGCGTGTGTTCTGGAATGTAGTGGTGGTATAATTCTCTGCGGGATTTCTGGTGGCGGAGGCTCAAGAAAAGTGTCATTAATCTATAGGTTCAGAAGACCTGTCCTTTCCGAGGCAAAGAAAAAAAATCTTTTGCCTATTGCCAGGCAGACCATCGGTCTCGAAGTGAAGGATATCGAGACAGAATACTGTTTCTATATCGAGGCGAAGGAAGTCCTCCTGGCGGGTGAGATGACTGTCTTACAATGGCTCTTATGTGAAACCTTTGAGCCTGAAAATTTCTCTTCCGAGAGTTTTTTGAATTCTTCCCCTGAAAGTGCCATTGCGGCGAGCAGCGTTGCTTGCAATAGCACTGCAAAGACATTCGAGGTCGGTCCCCGCATGAACTTCACAACAGCCTGGTCAACCAATACGGTCTCAGTATGTCATGCCTGCGGTTTACCGAAGATAACCCGGGTTGAACGTTCACGGAGGTATAGATTGGTCCTCGATTCCCGGTCCCCGGCCTCCAGAGGGAAGACAATCGAAAAACGGGAGAACGATTTTTTGGAGTCGATACATGACAGGATGACGGAATATCCGTATCCGGAACGGCTCAAGACCTTTGAAACGGGGATGGAGCCTGAACCCGTCTACTTGGTCAAAGTCATGGAAGAGGGTAGAACAGCTATAGAAGAGATCAACAGAAAACTTGGCCTCGGATTGGATGAGTGGGACGTCGATTACTACTTTAACCTCTTTGCTCACACGATGAAGAGAAACCCGACAAACGTGGAGTGCTTCGACCTCGGCCAGTCAAACAGCGAACATTCACGCCACTGGTTCTTTAGAGGGAGACTCATCATCGATGGGCAGGAGATTTCCCATACCCTCATGGA
>DMNE01000250.1 GCA_003453735.1 Nitrospiraceae bacterium
TAAAATCAAGGTCCCGTGGAAGAGGATCGTCGGCACCTGCAGTGTCGGTTATGCGACCAATGTTACTCCTGCACTCTGCGCGGCCGCCGATGGAACGTGGACACCTGCCGGCGGCCTGGCCTACACGTTCATGACGCTTCCCCTGATCCCAAGGATGGGGTTATTGGCCTTCGAAGATACTGGTACTGTGGATGGGCTCTATATAGGGGATTATACCGCTACCGGAAATGTTGCTACTGACGAAGCTTCCATCAGCCTCCCGAATTACCCCTATATGAACCTCATAACTCATTTAAATTCAATACCGCCCCAAAATGGTACGCCCACTGCAGCGGCCATGTGGGATGTTCTAAATTACTTCGAGCAGAACACGCCTAAAAATACTGAGAGCAGTATAGCTGTCGCCTCTTTCGCAGGACTTCAACCCAGCCCAAGTTCGGGCACGGACAACTACAGAAATCCCATGTATAGCTGCGGAAACGCTGGCGCAAATTGCGTTTATGTCCCGTGCGCAGGGAACTATGTAATCCTACTGTCAGACGGCGGGTGGAACGTTCCGTCATGCAGCATCAGTGGTACTACCTCCTGTACATCAGAAACCAATGCGGACCCCGTTGTGCCTGCTTACTGCATGCATAATACCTTTACGAATAAGGTAAGCTCAACGCAGACCTCAGTGAACTCGGTCTACACCGTTGCGCTTTTCCCGGGCCACTGTTCGAAGTCGGGGCAGTTTTGTGAAGTTACAGGGACTGCAGGCTGCACGTGGACGGGTGTTTCGGGCGATTCTTGTACGCTGTTTCCTGGGGCCCTGGCTTTGGAGAACGTATCAATGTACGGCTCCTTTAATAATGCGCAAAAAACCTGGCCTGATAGTCTGACCGGCTTTCCGGCCACCTCCTGTACAGATTCTGTTGACTGTTCAAGTACCGCCCAAGGGAGCTTATGTACGGCGTTGCCTCCTTCCTCACCCGACTGGAACCCGTCCGGGAATGGAATCCCGACAACGTCTTTTACCGCCGCCAGTGCGTCGGCGATTAAAGCGGGTATCTTGACCGCTGTTCAGAGTATACTTCAGCAATCGACTTCCGGAACAGCGGTTTCTGTTCTTGCATCCGGCCAGGGAAGCGGTGCAAATCTCCTCCAGGCGGTTTTCTATCCTCAAATGGCTTTTGCCGACGCGGACATCGCGTGGGTAGGACAGATGCAGAACCTGTGGTATTATCTTGACCCGAAACTGCAGTCTAACAGCATAAGGGAGGACACGGTCCACGACAACATACTGGAGCTCAAGCAGGATAATGTGGTCAATTTCATATTCGACGCCTCGCTGAACAAAACAATGGCGGATTTATACATTGACACCACCGGAACCGGCAATCCCCTGACCTTTAAGGTCGAAGAGAAGCTGG
The DNA here is from genome assembly GCA_003453735.1 of Nitrospiraceae bacterium. Taxonomy (GTDB): domain Bacteria; phylum Nitrospirota; class Thermodesulfovibrionia; order Thermodesulfovibrionales; family UBA9159; genus UBA9159. The sequence goes on from DMNE01000250.1 coordinate 1,413, forward strand.
ACCAGCTAACTAACCTGTGGGAGGCAGGATACATGCTGTGGTCCCAAAACGAGTCGACGTCTCCCAGGACCCTCTATACCTCTACGACCGGCACCTCCTTGACAAATTTTAGTACGGCAAATGCAACACCTTTGGAGCCATTCTTGCAGGCTGCTTCGGTGCAGGAGTCGACGAATCTTATCAATTATATAAGCGGTATCGACGTCCAGTATTGTTCAGATACCTTGCTTCCCTGCGCCTCAAATGCAAACTGCACGAGCCCGGCTACCTGTGTGGGATACAGACCGAGGACTGCCGCACTCGCGACGACAGGCCCCGACAACGTCTGGAAGTTGGGAGATATCATTTCGTCAACTCCGAAAATCCAGTCATTTGTACCACTTGACGGTTATGCTTCGACTGCTCCCAACGGGTACAACGACCAGACTTATTCTACATTTACCCAATCTCAAAATTATAAGAATTTAGGGACGGTGTATGCCGGAGCAAACGACGGAATGTTTCACGCCTTTACGCTTGGATTGCTGAATATGCTGAATAACTCGTCAGACCCGTTCCAGATTGCTGAACTATGCGCAGACACCACCCCAACCGGAAGTGGGCAATGTCCCAGCTCGTTTAGTACGGCAAACCTCGGGTCAGAGATGTGGGCATATCTTCCCAAAAATACACTTCCCTATCTGAGGTATTACGCCGACCCGGACTACTGCCATCTTTTCTATGTGGATGGAACGCCCTATCTCTTCGATGCAAGCATCAATGCGCCTTCAAACTGCTCGGCCAGCGATTACTCTCTTTGTACGAGGCAAACGATGTGTACAGGGAACCAAACGTGTCAAGTGAAGGGATCTAACACATCTGGTAATATTCTGGATTTGACCAATACAAGCTGGAGGAGCATCGTTATCGGAAGCATGGGAACGGGCGGCGCATGCAGACAGAACACAGCCACCTGCAATGCGAGCGTCTGTTCACAGCATCCCGGGACTACATGCGCCACGAGTGCCACTTGTCCGAACCATTTAACAGGCGAAACATGCCTGCCTGATTGCGTATTGTCGCCTATCGCTGACCCCTCAAACAGCGCGAACAGCCTCGGGTATTCATCCTATTTTGCCCTGGATGTCACAACCCCCAGTAGTCCGGCTCTCTTATGGGAGTTCTCTAGCCCGGCCCTCGGGTTTGCGACTGCCGGACCTGCTGTACTGAGGGTCAACGGTGGCGCACCGGCAGCGACGGCTAATAACAGCACGAACGGCAAGTGGTTTGTTGTCTTGGCTTCGGGCCCCACAGGCCCCATAGATCCAGCGTCCTTACAGTTCCTGGGGAGCTCAGACCAGACCCTAAAACTCTTCATCCTTGACCTGAAAACCGGCGCCCTGCTTAGGACCATCGATACGGGGCTGACGAACGCCTTTGCCGGTTCTATCGTGAATGCTTCCATTGATACCGACAGGTGGAATCCGGGCTCGAAGGGGAACTATGAAGATAATGTGCTTTATATCGGCTACACGCAACTGGTCGGCGGGAACTGGCAGGGCGGGGTGTTGAGACTGACAACCGGGGGAAGTAACGGCGAGGACTCTAATNNACAAATCACCAGTTGTGGCTCTATTTCGGGACCGGCAGGTATTTCTGGAAGATCGGCACTAACGTCGATGATGCGAATACTCAGCAGGCCATTTACGGAATACAAGAGCCATGTTACTTATCCACTGACACCCTCAATATGGCTTGCACAAGCTCTGTTTCTGCCGCTGCTCTGACCAATTCGACAACGAGTCCCCCCGCCAGCGCACCGGGCAACGGATGGTACATAAACCTTGCCGCTTCAAGCTCCACTAACTATGCGGAAAGGGTGATCACTAACCCTCTTGCAGCATTTACCGGCGCCACCTTCTTCACGACCTTTGAGCCCTCTACCGCCGCATGCGGATACAGCGGTAATTCATTTCTGTGGGCCGTGAATTATAGTACAGGAGGGTCTGCGCCCGCTTCGGCCCTCTCTGGTACGGCATTGGTTCAAACATCCACAGGACAGGTTCTGCAGGTGAACTTTGACACTGCGTTCACGAACAACGTTCCCAGTAACTCTACGACCGGCCAGGGCAGAACGACAGCAGCTTTTCTGGGCGTCCCTCCAAAGGGCCAGGGATTGTCGGTGATCATTAAACCTAGACCGTTGAACAAGGTCTTGCAGATACAGGAAAAATGAAACAGGACGGGATCACATTAATAGAGTTAATAATCGTTGTCAGCATAATCTGTATTCTGGCTGTTGCATTGGGATACCAGTTCAACGGCTGGCTGGTAAGGTACCAGGTGGAGAGCCAGATCAAGAAGATGCAAGCTGATCTGATGGCTGCCCGTCAAAGGGCGATGGAAAAGAATGTACAATATGTGGTTCAACTGCCGGCGCTGCAGGGGACCGGTTATACCATCTGTGAAGACTCCAACGGCAACAATATCTGTGATGCTCCTGCCGAGACAACGAATTCACCCATCTCCTTGAGCCTTTCAAAGACCGGCCTCCAGTTTCCTATCACATGGGACGTGCCGGGAGGAGCTGGAGGGCAAATAGTCATGACCCAGAGAGGAATACTCAAGACAGCTCAGGGTGCGGGTGCTAATCTCTCTGATATAACTAACCCCAGCCCCGTCCCTGGAGGATTCTTATACGCTTGGAATATCTGGCTTCTCAATGGAACCACCGGGGCTGCTTATGGTGCTACGGCTACCAACACGACAAATCAGGTTGATTATGACTGTATCTCGCTGTCCACGACAAGGATTGACCTGGGGAAGTATAATGGAACGAGCTGTGTTGTCAAGTAATAGAGGCTTCACACTCATAGAGATGCTGATCGCTCTGGTGATCATCTTGTTGGGCCTGCTCGGTCTTCTGAATGCCGCGTTCCTCAGCATAGACAATAACTTAAAGAACCTCCTCAGGGACGAAGCGGTGAGGATCGCCGAGCAGCAGATGAATGTGTTAAAAAGTCTTCCCCTTACTGATGTCGCCTATAATCCCCCGGCTTCTTCTGGCCTGGGGGCGACAAACGGCCAACAACTTCCTCCTGTTATAACGTATTTCGGGACTTACCCGGTTCAGCATTTGGTCGGGAATAATCTTGTTAATGGGTACGCAGTATATTTGATAATCAATATAGNNGAGTACCAATATATGATATCTTCCATAGTGTCGAGCACTCAATGATACGGAAGCAGCACGGATTCACCCTGGTGGAACTGATGATCACCCTTGTGGTGTTCACCTTTGCTCTTTCCGCCGCCATAAGGGTCTTCGTCCCCATTGTGGGCAAGTTCAAACAACAGAGCAAGATCGCCGAGACGAACGTGGAGGGGCTTGTAGGGCTCGAGCTGTTGAAAACGGATCTGGAACACGCCGGATACGGTCTTCCCTGGTGTTTCCCGAATAATAGCATCACCTACGCCGAAACAACCGCTGCCCCTGCGAGCGCCTTAAATGATGCAACGGGAGCGGGCGACTATCCGCCAAGGGCGTTAGCGGCCGTTGATAACATTACTTTCAACGGGAATGTAAATGGTAATGCCAACATTACCTCAATAGCAACCGGTTCCGATTACCTGACGATCAAGTCTGCCTTGGTAAGTGGAACCGACGCGGCCCAGAAGTGGACCTATCTGGTTGCTCAGAACGCGCCGACGCCAAGGATATGGGGGCCACCCGCAGGGACTCTCGGTACCAGCGATCCATCGGCTACCGACTATGTTATTGTGATTAATCCTGTGCCAAGTCAAGCCTGCCCAGCCAATTGCCTGGTGATGAACGGAGGAACGACATTTGGAACGTTGAACCAAGGCTACACCCAATACAACGCCGGTTTCCCTGGCGCTTTTACTCCCAGCGCGAGCCTGAGCCCGCTACAGACGTATCTGATATACGATATTGCCCCGGGACCCGGAACCGCAGGCACAACTTTAACCGGCCCATTGAATATGCCTTTCAACAGGGCCGATTATTTTGTCGGAATTCCTGCCACCCTGCCGTCAAGATGCGCTAGCGGTACAGGGGTCCTTTATAAGGCTATTTTGGGTCAGAACACGATGGCATTCTCTCCGAGCTATACAACACCACTGCTTGACTGCGTTGCGGATATGCGGGTGATCTTCGGACTGGATACGAATGGAGATGGAATCATCGATACTTATTCCAACGCGGACGGTAGGCATGTGGACGATGCAACGCCTATCACTGGTCAGGGATTACAGCGAACGGCTTCATATGTGCAAAGCATATTGACGTCCCAATCGAACCTTTCCCAATATAGAAGCAGTGTAGTGGAGGTCAGGATTTATATCCTTGCCCACGAGGGGCAACAAGACCAGGGATTTGACTTTCGATTATCTGGACCCGGGAATCCGGTAAATATGGGAAGCCTGTGGACTGGTGAAACCAACATTGCAAGGCCATTTGACCTTACGACACTTGGAGATCTCAACTGGATGCACTACAGGTGGAAGGTCTATACAATAGTTGTGAAACTTCAAAATGTACAATGAGGTAGAGAGATGAAGCGTGTCTATGATGATGAGCGAGGTATTGCACTGGTGCTGGCCCTGATCCTCAGCCTTGTTGTCCTTGTAACGGTCTCTGCACTGCTTTATATTATTACTCAGGGAAGTGCTATGTCAGGGTACCAGAAAAGATACGAGACTGCTTTAGAAAGCGGCAAGGGCGGAGTGAATATCGTAGCAGGAGATATCATGCCCCAATTCATTGGACAACTGAATACAGCAGCTTTGACAACGATTGAAACCGGTCTCCTGACCAAGTACAACGGCGCGACAAATCCCTTCCCACTTACTCTTTCTTTCGCTATTCCTGTACCAAATATAGCAACCACCAACGCATGCTTGCAGACCAAACTGACCATGACGGAGTTGACTGGTGCGACGAACAACTGGACAGCTACGGGAGGATGTACTGCCCCCATGGAATCCACGAATATAGCGGACCCCAACACCGGCTTAATCGCTGCTGACATGTCATTTGTGCTTCCTGGTCCCGGTGCTGTGTCGCCAACGAATCCACTGAATTTCATAGTCTATGCAAAAATTGTTGATACGGCGGTAGGCAATACCTCTACAACCGGCCTGGATCTGCAAGGGAGCGGAGTAGTGGAGGCAGGTTCGGGCATGATCAGCCCTCCACAGGTTCCCTTCATGTACAGGATAGAATTTCAGGCACAGCGGCAAAACAATCCCGACGAAAAGTCACAGCTTTCGATCCTCTATGCCTATTGAGTATATATGACCAAGAAGACTGAGCATTCTTTTTTACTATGGTGCATTCCCTGCGTCATCCTTTTCCTTTGCTTTTGTTCGTGCACCTCTCAAAAGCCGGAGACCGGGAAGACCGCAGAGCAGACTGGCAGCGGTATTACGCCCAAGCCTTTGGAGAGTTCCGGACCGGCAGAGTCTGGTTCACTGTCTCCCCCCGCAGAAAAGGAAGAGGCGAACGCCCCGGAGACCTTGTCAAAAGATGGCCCGAAGGTCGACAAGGCAAGATTCCAGATCGAGACCGTGAACGGGACCGATCGCCTGAAGGTCATGGCAGAGGGGAGCGACAAGAATGGGAACAAGGTTTCTTTAAGATTCCAATGGACAAAAAATGGTGAGCCGGCAGGTGAGGGAGATACGATAAGCGGTTTTAAACGGGGAGACAAGATTTCAGTAATGGTCACGCCTTTTGACGACCGAGGTGATGGCCTTCCGAGAAACTTAACGACCGAGATAAAGAATACACCGCCTGTGATTGTTGAGCATCAGGAGACAAATTTTGACGGCAAGGTCTGGAGCTATCAGGTGAAGGCCACCGATGCAGATGGCGACCCTCTCACCTATTCTCTGAAATCGGCCCCGCAAGGCATGACCATAGGCGCAACAACGGGATTCATAACGTGGGAAGTGCCGCCCCAGTTTGTCGGAAAAGCTCCCGTGACCGTGTCCGTCTCCGATGGCCACGGCGGCGAGGCGACCTATAATTTTGACGTGACCATAAAGACCGCACCGCAAAAATAGTTATCCCTTCACCGCTCCCATCGGTCTCAGACGCGCAACCTTCCTTTTTGTGATACCCCGCAGCATGCACCACATATACCACGTTCGAAATGCCCTGGTATGCCTCGGACATCTCTTCCACAAGTGTTTCCCTACCCACAGACACTGACGATGATCCCCCGCTCTTCATGTTCTCGCCATATTGCCCGGCCCTTCGCCTGACTATCGCCTGGTGGGGAGAAGCCTACGGGCATCAAATGGCCCATCTTTTTGCAAATCGTGCCGCTCCCCCTGTATGATGTCCTTGTCCGAAATGATATTAGACTGGACTTGGAGGCGTAAGCCCGGGAAGAAATGACACTGTGGTGCGTGTCATTGGATTTTTGGTTCATTCTTTTTCTGTTGGGCGGAATAGGTTAAAGGTTTGGTAAACGGATATTTGCGGTCTCGAGCAATTCTTTGACTGACTCGAACACATTAGGATGTGCACAAGACTTGACCGGCTGACATAAAGCAGATAACTGCCGCGTCAACGGCTTAGTTCAATGCATCTTATGATAAGAAGCCTGGAACCTACTACCGGTTCACCATCAAGAGAAAATATATACAGGGGCTCAATCGTTAGAAGACAGCTGCTCCGCCGATGGACTTCTGCTCGACGATTTCTGTTGGTGCGCCGACTTCATCAAGCTGCCTTTTGAATCGGTCGAAATCTACAATGTTATCGGAACGCATCAGGATGATAGTTTCCCCTTCGTCCACTTTCGCCTTCCATTTAGCAAACGGTATCTCCGGCCACAACAAAGCCAATCTCCGCGCGGTGATATACCGTAGCCTCTTGTCTTCCGTCGCCTTAAGGATGAGAATAAATTTTCCGCTTTCTTTCATCTTGCCTTGTCGTAATTTTTGTAGGCGATACCGAAGATAGCGCCACAAAATGAGACGTCACTTCTGCAAACTTTAAATATACTAATCCTCTTCATGCGGTGAGGACGATTTGGATGGCAGTATGAGGCAATTACAAGACTTTTTGAAGTGACTATATGACCTCCTTAGGAGAAAAAATAAAATACACACTAAATATATCATTGGAGAATAAAAAAAGCAATAAAAAGTAATATGGGTGATAGGCTTCGAAAAAAAAGTAG
>DMNE01000364.1:0-3852 GCA_003453735.1 Nitrospiraceae bacterium
ATTGTAATTTCCTTGCAAAAGCCTCTTTTTAATCTGCTTTTCTTAGAATTGGTCACAAGCAGTGGACTTAAGCAGTCTTCCGTACCAAGATAATTCGAAAATAGTTTACTGAGGATGCCAGTCAACAGATTAAATTTTTCATATTTTAGCAGGAAAAGATTTCAAAATGGATTATCGTTTTTTGTTTATTGTGTTTAACATTTTTGTCCTGATGGATCAATAGGTTCCATAGGGTTACGGTAAATTTTGTTCTTATGAAAAAGATGCCTTTTTAGCAGGTAGTCTCGTTCCTCTCTCGCCACTCTCCCAGACCTTCGGGCAACAGGGAGGTACCGCCATCGTGACAGGACCACCACCATCAACAATAAGGGAATTTTGCTCAATAGGTTTAGCCCTACGGGAAGCAAAAGTCCTTATTTTTGCTTATTTTTCTGGAGCATCTGCCTGATCCAGCTTTCCAGGAGAGTATTTGGATTAACTCCCTGCCGTATTGCTTCTATCTTCAAATCACGCACAAGGGATTCATCCAAACGAAATCCTGTGGACTTCTTTTTCATTTTGGGCTGAGTCTTACCTTTTTGCATCCATCCTCCCTGCCATCACCTTACACATAATATTTTCATTTTTACAAAAAAACCCTTGGCACCAAAAAACTGGTCCGCTATAATCGATCATTAGCATGATAGCATGATGGCACGATATAAGGAAAGGGGATACAAAATGAACCTCATGACACAAGAATTGCTTGCTAAGTTTTCCAAGGTCGGAAGACAGGGGAACAATCCAGACCCCCTGGTGATCGCTAAATTCTTCAACCCGTGTGGGCGTCAAACTTGGCTTGCCACTGAATATGACCCCCAGGAGAGAATGTTTTTCGGGTATGTATCGCTTTTCAACACAGAACATGAAAATGAATTTGGCTATTTCTCCCTTGAAGATCTTCTTGTCCTCAGGATAAAACCTTTTGGGTTAGCCATTGAACGGGATCTGTATTTTGACCCTGCCCCTCTGTCGGTGGTTAAGAAGCGGGAAACGATCTACTAAACATAGAGGGAACAACATGAACAACAAACAATGTATCGGGCAAATCAAAAGGTTGATAGGAAATTGGAACCAAGGTGGACTCAATATCCTGATGGATGAGTGCCGGCATTTGATTGATTCAGGTGGGATAGACATCGCTCAGGATAGCCCTGACAGTCTTTTCAGCCCTCAGATTGTCCTGTATGTGGCACTTCAGGATCTTGCGGATAGGTTCAAACCTGTATCACAACAAGGTATTAAAGCAGCCGAGAATCTAAAACACTTTTAAGGAGGCAATATGCTTAACCTCAACAATGCAACCAGACTCTACACAGATATTGAAATCCTCGATGCCGTAGCCGATAGGGTCATCAACAATCTTAAAGATGAACCCGTACCCGAGAATGTCATTGACGTAATCATGAATCTTCTGAGTTCCTACCGTATTCTTTCGCTTGCTACGGGGTGGCATGAGGATACCATCAAGGGATATCTTCGTGAAGCAGTGAGGGAAAGGAAGCTGCAGAAGCATCGGCATAACCCTTAACCTATTGAGGAGAATCTAAATGACAAGTAAAGAGATCAGTACAGTAAATGAGTATCTTGAATCCCTGAAGGTTCTAGCGAAACAAAGTCCCTATCTTTAAAGGATCTTCGCTGATAAAGACCCGGCAAGGCTCGTCCAAGCCGACAGGCGTTATCCCAGCTAGTTTGGAGGCGGTGTTCAGTATAAACGGTGGCTACACTTTTCCTCTTCCTTTTGCAAAATCGTACCTGTAAAAGTCGTTGCTGCTTGATCCAGGAATGTAAATGTCAATAATCAAATCTGACCTTTTTCCCCTCTTCTTGCTGGTTGTACTCTCCCGTGCCTTTACCTTTGACTAGTTGCCCACAGAAAGGGCAATAATAGATATGGAACCATCTGGGGATAAACCATTCTGTTTCATCTTTGCCCCTTGAATGAACAAAAATTCCTTCTTTCACGCTTTCTTCGAAGCGACTACAACAGTATTTTTCCTCGGATTTTTTCAAGAAACTACGTTCCCTGGTCCTGGCAAAAAGATGGATCGACAACACATGGGTCAAGAATGATGATAATCGGCATTCTGAGAAAAAAGTCTGGCTTGACATTCTTCAAGTACTTTAGGGCTTTCGCAGCTTTACCACACGCCTCTCCGATGACCTTGCCACTATGCTCCACTAATTGACCCAGTTGATTGAATCTGTACTTTCCAAAATGAATAAGTCTTTCTCCTCCTTTTGTAAAGTCGTAATGCCACTGACTGATTAGGCCTAGCGAATCAATCCAGTTCATCGGACTATTTCCGACATACAAATACATGTTAATCCCACCATCTAATCCAATCGGATCTTCGCTGATGAAGACCCGGTAANNGCTATTTTCAGCTCCTTTTTGCTTTATCATATGTGTAATAATCGGTGCTGGTGATCCCGGAATGCTCTAAGTTTATTCCTCTTACGAAGCGCAAGTCAACAGGATTTTGGGCCGATATCCGGAGCGTCTTCGCCCTGGATAATCGATTATAGGGCATCTGGTGAAGCCGTTTTCGGTTAAAGGAGAAGATTTTTTCTTTAACCGCATTTCATCTCTTTTCACCGGGAGCCCCTGGGGGCGGACGGGAAGGCTCCATCACCGGTTTGCAAAGACCGTGACCAGAAGGGCTGCCCGGGGGCCGTGGGCAGCGCTACCCTCCCCCAAAAGAGGCTCCGCCGCATCCGATATCTTGGCGGTGGAGAAGGATGGGTTGCCCCCTTTGGGGATTCCTTAAGTGGCGGGGGCGCCTCGGAAGGGGGTTTCCAAAGGGGGAAACCAAGGCGGGGGAGGAGCGGCACGGTCTTTGTCTTCCCGGCAGTGGAGCCTGGGCGGGCGGGGGATCTCAAACAATCGCCGGAGGGCTGAGGGGCGAAGCGGAGAAGACGCGCTTCTTTTCGCGCGGCTTTGTAGCGGAACATCCTGAAGACCGCAGGCGCTTCCTTATCGTCTTTACTCCTTGTCTCTTTCTCTCGGATGACATCGGGCATGGACCTCTTTGAGATCAACGATGCTCACGGATGCATAGACCTGTGTCGAGTCAAGCGAAGCGTGGCCGAGCAGCTCCTGGATATGCCTGATGTTGGCATGGTTCCTGAGCATTAAGGTTGCACATGTGTGCCTGAAGGTATGCGGCGATATCGTCTTTTTGATCTTCGCTTTCTTTGCGTATCTCTTTACGATCTCCCAAACCATGTTCTTTGAGATTCGGTTTCCTCTAAGCGACAGGAAGAGATAGTTGTTGTAAGGGTCCCGGATCAGCGACGGCCGCACAGCCTTGATGTAGTTTTCGAGATAACGGCAGGCAATCTTTCCGACAGGGACTACTCTGTCCTTCTTGCCTTTGCCCTGGTTGATACGGATTATGCCGTCGTGGTAATCGACATCGGTTATAAGAAGGCTGTTGAGTTCTTCTTTTCTGATTGCTGTTGAGTAAAGGACCTCAAGGATCGTCCTGTCTCTGTAGCCCAGGACGGTCTTCGTGTCAGGGGCCTGAAGAATCTTTCTGGCCTCTGATTGTGTGAGGACAGATTTCGGCAGCTTTTGCGGTTCTCTGGCATAAGGAACACTCTTTGCGGGATCCCCGACAAGGTAGTCGTTTTCTGAGAGGAAGCGGAAGAAGGCTTTGACGGCTCGCAGACTTATGTTCTGATAGGTGACTGCATTAGGCTGTCCGGTGTGGACGTTGATCTCCTCAAATAGATGTGCCTGGTAGTCTTGGACGGCATCTTTGGTGACTGCAGCCAGTTCTCCGATTCCGTTTTCCCTGCACCAGG
>DMNE01000364.1:3880-4270 GCA_003453735.1 Nitrospiraceae bacterium
ATCGGATTTTACGCCTCCATCGGTATTGTCTTTCTCCCTCGGATGGCTCTGTCGGTGGGTCTTCTTAACATCAACTACGGCGACTTTTGTGTATATCTGCGTGACGCTCAGGTGTGAGTGGCCGAGCATCTTTTGCACTGCCCTGATGTCGGCGCCGTTTTTGATAAGCTGTGTTCCAAAGGTGTGCCTGAATACATGGGGCGTTACATGTTTCTTGATGCATGCTTTTTTTGCGCATACGCTGACCATCTTTTCTATCATCTGCCTGGAAAGCGGCGTTCCGGTCTGACTGACAAAGAGATTCCGGATTGATTTGTCCTTCCTGGCATGATGCGGACGTACTCGCGTGATGTACTCTTTTAAGAATTTCACGGCGTGTTTGCCGAGCGG
>DMNE01000233.1:0-143 GCA_003453735.1 Nitrospiraceae bacterium
GCAATGAGGGAAATAACAGGCCCATCAGCCCTATTGAGGTCAACGGACGGTGTCCGGAATTCCTGCACATCATGCTTTTCTCCCCACTCTTTCAGTTGAAACGCAGCTGAGAGTAGATTCACAGGAACATCCGGCTGTTCGTC
>DMNE01000233.1:187-3047 GCA_003453735.1 Nitrospiraceae bacterium
GATGAGCCGAGCAAGCTTTTCCTGTTTTTCGAGCGAAACGATTGCATAGCGCTCAAGGTATTCTTTGATCTTTGCCATTTCTGCCTCACGCTGTGCATAGAACAAGTAAAACCATTCAACAAGTCTTTGTGTAAGGGAAACGGGAACACGCCGGGCTTGCAAATGGCAGCAAGGGCTATCGGCAAAATGAAAGAGGGCTTCGAGATGCACGTATCCAGAAGCAGGTCATCGAAAAGAAACGTTTATGAGCGCAATCATACTAATGGTTCGCGCTTAACCGGCAAATCAGGCAGGGTAATCGTACAAAACAGAATCTCTCTAAGATGTCCTCACCCCATTACTGCCATTTTTTGCTTCGATTATGTCATAAAGCAGCCAGGATTTCAACATCTTTTGTTTATCTCCTCGCACCATTCGCGCTCATGAGCGCACTCTGGGACAGTGTACCTTCGGGTTCGAAGCAATGGCTGTGGCTTGAGGGGTCCAGTCGTCAAATCCGCTGCCGGCAAAGCAGAAACGGTGTGATTTCTATCACACCTTTTTCATTGGAGAGCTGATACAATACGCTTCAAATGCAGGGTAGTACGGCTGTTGATTCTCACGGAGCCCTCAAGCCATGAAAAAGATCATTATCGTGGAACAGGTCAAACGCCCCCTTGAACTGGAAGCAAACTTTCTGACGCGGCCGGATATCAAAATATTCACCGTGCACTCGAACGAAGATGTTCTGAAGATCCATGGTGACGAGAAGGTCGATCTTATCATTACGCTGATTAACCTGCCCGGTATGAGCACGGGTGACCTCTGTTCCGTTATCAGGGAGATCAAGACTTTACGCAGGGTGTCGGTAATCGTTTACTCTCCCGATAATGAAAAGGACATCGCGCTAAGCGAACGGTGCAGGGCGAATGCCATCATGACGCTACCTGTCAATACAGACCTTCTGCTGGATANNGGTGCAGGAGCTCCTGAACATATCCTTGAGGGAGTCCTGCCGGGTGTTCATCAGTGTTCGCCGTGAGGGGCATCTCCTGAGCAAGCCATTCACGTGCAGTTTAGAAAATATAAGCGCATCGGGGATGCTAATGGAAACGCACAAGAACCTCGAACGAGGCGACAGAATAACATGCTCGCTTGTCCTGCCCGATTCGACGCGCATGGAAACAAGCGGGGAAGTTGTCAGGATTGTCAAAAACTCGATCCGAAACCACTACAACTGGTACGGTGTGAAATTTACCTCTCTTACACCTGAGGCAAAATGCGCAATCGAGGCCTTTGTCGGTAAAAAAACGGCCCTGCATCCAAAATATCAGCATTTATGATGTTTGACCCTCCCACATGGGAGCGTCCTATGCAGGGTGCGGGATAACGCTGTCCCCAAGGACCCACACTGCTCCGTAGCCCAATCTGCATGCGGAAGAACAGCACCTCTATCCAGCCGAAATCCGTACAACAACCTGCCGGTATAGGGGAAGACGATGCCCGTTCTCAGTTCTCGTTTCTGTCAATAGACTCCATCAGGGTCGCAATAATTTTTTCAGGGTCGCGGAGAGGTCTGTGGGGTTTCGATTGTGAAAGGCGTTCCTGAACGGATTGTTCTGCGTCGCGGGAAAGGGTGAGAAATTTTATTCCAGCACGGTATTTGGTGCCGAGCTGCTTGCTCCAGACCAAGATGCCGCTCTTGTGTCCGCCGACCCGGTCCTTGAACCAGACAAAGCCCGGCTCGAGAAAAGCGATGGATTCAACGCCGATTCCCTTTTTGCTGAGATCGACGACATGAGCAACGTGATCTTTCCATTCGTGCTGCTCGAACGTTATGATTCCCAGGATACAGTCCCGTTTTACAGTGATCGGTTGCCTCTGCACGTCCCTCTTGTCACTCATTGCGTTGCGTTCCTCTCGTTTGCAGATTAATTCCACGGCACAGAGACTTGGAACTTATCACGGCAGTTCCTAACGTCTTCCTTCAATGAGTCATTTGCTTCAAGCTAATATGACCACGTGAAACTTGGGGTGGTGAAAAGATCACGCAACCATCTGTGTTCTTTCGTTCAGTGCCCCTCTTTTTTTTCTGACTCAATCAAGGTCGAGATGATCTTCTCCGGTTCCCGGAGTGGTATGTGGGGCTTAAAGCGGTCGATGCGCTCCTCAACGTATTCCTCCTCGTCGTGGGACAGGTTGAGAAATCTTATTCCCGCACGGTATTTGGTTCCGAGCTGCTTGCTCCAGACCAGGACGCCGCCTTTATGTCCGCCAACGCGGTCCTTGAACCAGACAAAGCCTGGCTCGAGAAGGCCTTTCGACTCGATCCCCACTCCCTTAGTGCTTAGGTCGACGAGCTGAGCATTGTGAGCTTTCCATTCGAAATGCTTGAGTGTTATGATACCCAGGCTACAGTCTCGATTCCCGATTACCGGCTCTCGCTGCGCTTCTCTTATCGTTTCCATCGACACCCCTTATTTATAAGAAAGTTTTACGACCGCGACCGGCACCCCGGATACAAGTAACAGCGATGCATCGATCAAGCTATCCCGGCATCTGATAGACATGCTTGTACGCTTTCCTGAGGTGCAACATTATGAAACTGCGATGAGCCCTTGCCACGTTTCTAAAATTGCTTATTTATACTATAAATCGAGGCTGAAGGAAAGAAAAATTTAAATTGCGGAACGATCCATGGCAGGTATTAAGGTGAACATGATAGGGGAGGTGATGCTTAGCGGTTGGTTGGATTTCAACCGTCCAGCCGTAGATAAATTTAGTCCACGATGCCTTGAGAGCCCCTCCTCCAGAACGCTCAGGCACTCCCCTACGTTAACCTCAAGTAAAGTGCCCAATCGTTTCAAGCGAAAAGGCGAAT
>DMNE01000032.1:0-170 GCA_003453735.1 Nitrospiraceae bacterium
GGATTTTGTAACAAAGGTTTCACCACAGGCACACACGACCTTTGCCTCGTTATAAGTGGGATGAATTCCTTCTTTCAACTTGCTCCTCCTGCACAGAAGATTTACATTATTCTATCTACAGCATCGAAGTGAACTACTCACCATTTAACCGCAGCAAGCGGTTTGAAGTG
>DMNE01000032.1:342-9203 GCA_003453735.1 Nitrospiraceae bacterium
CCCACCATGAAACTGCTCGAGAAAACACGGAACGACAGCACGGTCATCAAAAAGTAAACACTCCAAAGACACTTTACCGGAGAGTGCTTGCATCACTAGGCGTGTCTGACCAACGAAAGGAAGTCTTGGAAGGGCAGCATGCCAAGATCAAACCTGCCCAGCTGAAACGACAGACCAGGCGTTACAGCAGAAACTCCTGCGCCTCCTCAACGCCCTGAAACAGTCTCTGAAAAAAAGCAACGTCACATGATGGTGGGCGCAGGGTATGGACGGTCATGAGAAAATCTGTTGTGGGTCATCTGGTGAAGCCACCTTTCCCACGATTCCCTCTCAAGGGTAAAACTGATTTGGTATCGTTTCCTTCACGAAACAACGTATCTCATTTCGTATCAATTTTTCGTGAAGCAACGGGAACCCGCTGCTTGACCCCCCCGGCTATGCCTATCAGCAGGGGGAATGCGCAGCTACCAGTTTAATTTTCGCAATAGGTATCAGAAAGAATGCCAGAAGTTTTAGAGATATGCTCCGAAAGCGGAGGAGATGAAGGTTGAAAGAGAAGGCTCAGCAACGGTATTCGTCATCTTGCCCTCCTTCTCTGAGCCATCGGCAATGGAACTCCGCTGCCCATAAGATTTTGAAAGTTTTCGGGATTTTTTGCTATAGTGTAGACATCATGAATGAAAAGGAACAGCTCGTGGCGGCCATAAAGAAGCATTCGTTCCAGAGAAGTGAGAAGCCCATCTATCGTCTCACTTCGGGCAACATGAGTTGCTTTTATTTCGATCTTAAGAAGACCACGTATTCCCCAGACGGACAGTGCCTGATAGGGAATCTCGTATTCGAAAAGATTATAGAACTGGGGCTAAGACCGAAGGGGATAGGTGGGTTGACGATGGGGGCTGATCCCGTTGCCCTTGCCACAGCATACACCTCGTATCTTCGAAATAAGCCAATTGAAGCCATAGTTATCCGAAAGGAGCCGAAGGGCCACGGCACCATGAGCCAGATCGAGGGAAATGTGAGTGCTGGCGATGCCGTGATCATTCTTGACGATGTGGTCACCACTGGCGGCTCAACAATAAAGGCGATAGAGGCTGCACAGAAGGCAGGGCTTCAGATACTAGCAGTATTCATCCTGCTTGATCGGTGCGAGTTTGATGGAAGACAGAACATCGAGAGACTGGGCTACCCGGTGTATTCCCTTCTTACCATAAAAGACTTTGAATAAGGGATGGGAAGGGAGAACTCTTTAGCCAAACAAGTGTATAATGATGATGTATTTGCGAGGAAACATTATTCCTGTCACAAAAACCAAGCGACAGGTGATAAGTAGAAGGTTGATGGTTTCCATCGTCGAAGAGCTTCAAAAATCCAGAACGGCTCGCATCCGAAACTGCGCTACCCGTGACGAGCATTCCAGCAATGGATGCACATTCGATGCTTTCGGGCATCCTACGGCGGGAAAGTCATGCCTGTCAGATATGATCACCGTCCTCAAGAGGAATCAGGGCAGGAAAAAAATGGGCGCAGGAGCGCCCATTTGGAATAGCAGAAAGATATTTCTTCCATCATCATAGACGGGTATAACCTTATGGGCATTTCTCACCGAGACCTCAGGGCCGAGAGGGAAAAACTCATTGACCTCCTCACAAGATACAGCAAGAGAAAGAGGCACGGAATTGTTGTTGTGTTTGACGGCTGGAAAGAGGGAGGAAGTACTGAAAGTTCGTCGATGAGAGGCGGGGTGACAGTGATCTATTCGAAGATCGGCGAAAAAGCCGACTCCGTGATAAAGAGGATCATATCAACTGAGAGGCACGAATGGGTTGTTGTGACCTCAGACCGTGACATCGCCAACCACGCATGGTCAACCGGTTCCATCCCGATCTCTTCTGAAGCGTTTATTCCTTTTATCGAAGGAGAAAAGGGAGAAGACAATACAGGGAATCCCCGGGACCAGGGAGAGGTTGAGGACGAAAGGGCAGTCCACGGACACGGCAAGGGTAATGCCCGGCAGTTGTCGAAAAGAGAAAAAGCCATAAGAAGGGCATTGGGCAAACTCCGGTGAAGACCCTCTTCCGCTTGCGGCCTGCCGACTCGCTGACCATCATTTTTCTTTTATTTCTTGCGGCGTTGTCACTCGTCTTCCATGAAAAAGTCCACCATGTGCAAACACTCTTTTTTACGTATGCGCTTCTTCTTCTCATTCAGGTGTCACTGATAAAAACCACTGGATTCTTTGCCAGCAATAGACTTCTGGATCTTGTTCGAAGCATTCTCTTTCCCGTGGTTTGCGTGCTCATTACCTTCAACAGTCTCGGACGGCTCGTTCATTCTGTACATCCGCGGGACATCGACCCTCTGCTCATCAGGCTTGACTACCTTATCTTCGGCGGCTATCCTACCATAATGCTGGAATCCATCAGCAACCCGCTTTTAACTGATGTCCTTCAGGTGGCATACTCAACCTACTACTTCTTGCCTCTATCCCTCGGCTTGATGCTTAAGCTCCAGGGAAGAGATCTCGAATTTGACCGGACCCTCTTCCTGATCCTCTTCTGTTTTTATCTTTCCTACATCGGATATCTGCTCTTTCCTGCGCTAGGTCCACGGTATGTCATGAATCACCTTCAATCAAAGAATTTAACGGCGGGGTCCGCTATTGCAGAACCTATCCAACATTTTCTCAACGAGCTTGAGGGTATCAAGCGGGATGCTTTTCCCAGCGGCCACACCGGAGTAGCCCTTGTGGTGTCGGTTCTTGCTTATCAGTACCACAAGGTGTTTTTTTGGGTGACCTTGCCTGTAATCGTGATGCTCATTTTTTCGACTGTCTATTGCAGGTATCACTATGCAGTGGATATTATCGGAGGATTCATCCTCTTTGCAACAACACTTCTTGTTGGAGGAAGCTATTATGGATACTGGCAAGTCCGGAAAGATATTGATCGTTGAGGATGAGAAAAAAATCTCCGATATTGTAGCGATGTATCTAAAGAAGGAAGGCTTCGGCGTTACCACTGCCGATACCGGTGAAAAGGCCATGAACCTCCTGAAGGAACCGTTTGATCTGATCGTCCTTGACCTGATGCTCCCTGACTTTCCAGGCGAAGAACTCTGTAAAATAATCCGGGAGACATCGGATGTTCCCATCGTCATGCTCACGGCAAAAAGCGGTGAGGAAGACAGGATACACGGGCTCGGCATCGGTGCCGACGATTATGTTGTGAAACCCTTCAGTCCCCGGGAGCTTGTGGCGAGAGTAAAGGCTCACCTGAGGAGAAGAGGGAAACTTGCCAGAAGGGCGTTAAGCTTTAATGAGGGGCTCCTCACCTTGGATACCGAAAACCATGAGGTGAAGAAGAAGGGGGTTCCTGTGGTCCTTACACATACGGAGTTCAGAATACTTACTATTCTTGCAGAAAGACCTGGCAGGATCGTGTCGAGACTCCACCTCATTAATATGGTTCAGGGGTATGATTTTGAGGGTTATGACAGGACTATCGATGCCCATATCAAGAACCTGCGCCATAAGATCGAGGACGATCAGCGGAACCCTGTATTCATCAAGACTGTTTACGGCGTCGGCTACAAGTTCACAGGCAGATCCGATGAGGACTAAGCTTTTTCTCGCGTTTCTCCTCGTCACGTCCATTGCCTTTCTATCGAATCTTATCTTCGAACGGTTGACCATGAATGATTTTGACGAATACATTAAGGGCACAAAGGAAGACCATCTCTATTGGGTTCTTGCAGCAGTTGAGGGGAGTTACGAGGATGGGAGGTGGAATATGAGCTCATTGTCTGAATCTGTCCACTGGGGAACGATGCTTGGGTTTGATATCAGGATAGAAGATAGGGAAGGCCGGAATCTCATTGATTCCCAGAGCGTCATGGATTCTCTCCCTCCCGCGATGAAGCATCGGATGGAGTCGGTCGTCCATCTTCACAAATCAGAGGGTGAATTCGAGAGATACCCGCTCTACATTGAAGGCAGGGAACTCGGGACACTCTTCGTAAGGCCTTTGAACAAAGAGGGATCCATGAAGGCAAAAGAGAACATCTTCAAGAAAAGAGGCAGAAACTTCCTGATCAGATCATTTTTTATTGCAGGAGCAGGGGGACTTGCTATGGCTATCTTCTTGAGCCTGTATCTCTCGCGGCCTCTCAAACGACTTCAATCTGCTGCGGAGAGGGTGGCAACGGGTGATTTTCGCGTGAGAGTACAACCAATATCTTCCGGGAGTTTCATGGGCAAAAGGTTCTGCAGTGACGAGATCGGAAAACTTTCTGAGAGCTTTAACTATATGGCAGAGGCGTTGGAGAAGGAAGAATCCTTGAGGAGACGGCTCACGTCCAATATAGCCCATGAACTGAGGACTCCCCTTGCTGTGATAAAGGCGCAGGTAGAGGCCCTCATAGACGGGGTCATCGACAATACAGCGGAAGGGCTTGAAACTATCAGAAGCGAGATAGAAAAACTGACGCGGCTTGTGGAAGGGATTGAGGACATGACGAAGGCGGAGGCGAGTTTCTTTTCTCGGGGCGAGTACCGGAAAATAGATCTGAGAGAGTTCCTGAAAGATATCGAAAGCTCGATGGAGCCCGTGTTCCGTGACAGGGGGTTGCAGTTCTCTGTGGTTGATCGGGGAGCTCTCGAAGTAGCTACCGATCCAGATAAACTTGAAATGATAATGAAGAACGTCGTCTCCAATTCCCTCAAATACACAGGAAAGGGCGGCGCATGGATCGATTACGGCAGCGACGGTAAAGAGTTCTACATCGAAGTACGGGATTCGGGAATGGGTATCCCCGAAGAGGAGATACCGAAGATATTCACGAGGTTCTATAGGGGCAAGGGCGCGTCAGATAACGGCATCGGTGTTGGTCTCGCAATTGTGAAGGAGCTAGTCACAGTCATGGAAGGAAGAATCGATGTCCAGAGTAAGACCGGGGAAGGCACTGCCTTCAGGATATGGTTGCCGGTACATACGTACGGTCAAGGGTTTGGGTCATGGGTCAAGGGATAAGAGCTATTGTCCATAGGCTTCTGAACATCTGTCCGCGTACATAAATAAATAGATGCAGCTGCCGTTTAAGAAAACGAGAGATGGCATTGCCATACAGGTAAAAGTCCGGCCCCGATCCTCGAGAAAAAGCATTAGAGAAGTCATCGGCGATACCGTTACAGTTGATCTTACCGCCCCTCCGGTGGATGGTGCAGCAAATGAGCAGCTCTTAGAGATTCTGTCTGAGGAACTCGGGATCAGAAAAAGTTCTTTTCGCATTCTCAAAGGGTTGTCATCACGACACAAGGTCGTCGAGATTCGAGGGGTGGAGAAGATATAGGGCTTCTTCATATTTCCTTCAAGCTTTCGGGTTACTCTAACAGTAAAATGAGAGGAATGAATCGATTCATACATTATCTTCTATCAATAGTTTTGTTTTTCTTCTCTGTTACCGTCGCCTACGGAGCGTCCAACAGTGTCGTACCGTATGGTGATTATAGTCAGTGGTGCAGCGCATACGGCACGTGTAGGGAAAATCTCGGACCCAAAGAGGCTGAAGAGGCGATAGAAGGTTATTTTGCAAGTAAGGGATTAAGGGCGACAAACATACGACATAAGGAGCGATTTGTGGAAGCGGAGATCTATCGGGATAATAGGTTGGTTGACAAGATACTCTTCGACAGGAAAACCGGGAGAATAAGGTCTATCTATTAGCCGTATTTTAACCGTTGCCTCACGAAGAAATCGATACGAAATGAATACCTTCCCTTGACAAAGGATCTTTAACGCCCTATACTTTCAACACTTATGGAAAAAACAGTAGCTGAGCTCTATCAGTTAGGGAAAGAACTTTTTGATTCAGGCAAGTATGCAGAGGCAGAACCCGTCCTCAAAGAAGTGACCAGACTGAACCCTCACTATGCAGATGTTTGGGACAAGCTGGGGATAATCGCACATTTAAACGAAGAGTTTCAGGCGGCGGCCGAATATTTTGAGCACGCAGTCAGGATAAACCCACGGTATACGGAGGCATCCCTTAACCTTTCGATCACCTATAACGCCATGGGAGAGTTCGAGAAAGCACGGGATGTGTTCTCCATGGCAGCACAGATCGCCCATCCCACACCTTCATCTCTCGACCCATTCGCCTCAGGGAAGCTCGCGAATGAGCACTTCAAAATCGGAAACATATATCTCGATTTAGGAATGTACGACGAAGCGATCGAGGAATATAACAAGGCACTCAAGTTGCGAGTAAACGCTTCCGATATCCATACAAAGCTTGGTATCGCCTTAAGGAACAAGGGACGGTACGAGGATGCTCTCATACGCTTCATTAAGGCCAAGGAGATAAACCCCGATTACGGTCAGGCATGGGTCCAGCTGGGCCTCACCTATTACATGAAAGGGCTCATCGGTAATGCCCTCGAGGAATGGGAAAATGCAATCAGGCATAATCCTAACCTCGAAGAAGCGAAAACGTACCTCATGCTTATGAGGAAAAAAGAGGGATAAACGAAGCGGTGTCCCTCCTCGAGGTAAGGAATCTTACCATCTCCTTTGCCACGTCACACACACCCCTGAAAGTGGTCAATAAGATCATCTTTGATATAGAAGAGGCAATGGTCTTCGGGCTTGTGGGAGAGAGCGGGTGCGGAAAGAGTCTCACTGCACTGGCTCTTATGGGGCTTTTACCGGAAAACTCCTCAGCGGGAGGCTCGATAGTCTTCAAGGGGGTGGACCTCCTCTCCCTCAAAGAGAGGTCAATGCAAAGTCTCCGGGGCAAGGAGATAGCGATGATATTTCAAGAGCCCATGACATCACTCAATCCTGTCCTCACCATTGGTTGCCAAATAGCAGAGGTTCTAACCACCCATGAAGGACTTTCGCGGAGAGCTGCGATGGACAAAGCTGTAGAACTTTTGAGGACCGTAAAGATTCCCTCCCCTGAGATTCGGGTTAAGGAATATCCCCACCAGATGTCAGGCGGGATGAGGCAAAGGGTAATGATAGCCATAGCCATTGCGTGTAAACCTTCGCTCCTCATCGCTGATGAGCCCACAACGGCCCTGGACGTGACGATCCAATCCCAGATACTCACTCTGCTCCAAGGGCTGAAGGAAGAGATGGGGATGAGCCTCCTCCTTATTACGCATGACCTAGGAATCATTTCAGAAAACGCTAATAGGGCTGCCATAATGTATGCGGGAAGACTCATGGAGCTAGCCGATGTGAAGGAACTCTTCTCGAACCCGAGAAACCCGTACACCTTGGGTCTCCTGGAATCCATTCCCAGGGAAAGGGGCGTACCCCTAACACCGATTCCGGGTATAGTTCCGAGACCCGATGAGCTCCCTCCAGGGTGCACTTTCTCGGATAGATGCCGTTTTGTCAGGGATTATTGCAGGGAAAAAGAACCTGAACTCGAGGCTATTTCACGGGGACATCTCACGAGATGTTACCGAGCGAAGGAGTTCCGATGAGTTTCCTCACAATCCAGACTCTGACAAAGCACTTTGTGGCGAAGGATAGTTTCGGGGGCAGCAGAAAGGTACTGAAGGCTGTCGATGGCATAGATTTCTCTCTGGGCGAAGAGAATATCTTTGCCCTCGTAGGCGAAAGCGGTTGCGGGAAGTCAACGGTGGCAAGGCTTATACTCAGGTTGATTCGACCGACATCGGGCAAGATTTTTTTCCGGGGGAAGGATATCTGGGAACTCAGAGGTGAAGCTCTCAAGGACTTCAGGAGAACTGTGCAGATAATATTTCAGGACCCCTTTGCCTCATTGAATCCGAGGAAGACGGTTTTCGAAACCCTATCAGAACCCCTCAGGATACACAGACTTGCAGAAAGGCGTGCCCAGAGGGGCATAGTTTCAGACCTGCTCAGGAAGGTCGGTCTTGACCAAGATGTCCTAAACCGTTACCCCCATGAATTCAGTGGTGGCCAGAGACAGAGAATCTGCATTGCCAGAGCCTTGGCTGTTTCTCCGAAGCTGATCGTAGCTGATGAACCGCTTTCCGCCCTTGATGTATCCATACAGGCGCAGATTCTCAATCTCCTCAGGGAGATCAAAGAACAATCCGGCCTTTCCTTTCTCTTCATTAGTCACGACCTTAATGTTGTTTATTATTTCAGTGAAGCGGTAGCAGTGATGTATCTCGGCAAGATCGTCGAAAAATCAAGGACCGAAGAACTGTTTCGTAAGCCGTTGCATCCCTATACTGAGATCCTCCTGTCAGCGGCACCTCAGATAACGGCTGAGACTGCAGAAGCGGGCTTGACGCGCCACAAGGAAGTCATTCGCGGGGAGGTCCCGAGTCCTATCGACATTCCGACTGGATGCCCCTTTCATCCAAGGTGTCCCAAAAGGTTCGATCCGTGCGATACTATCGTGCCTCGTTTGGAAGAACCGATATCGCGTGGATATTCGGAAAGAGTGGTATCCTGCCACCTCTGGAACTCTTACTCATGAAGTGAGATAACCGAGGGTTCGGGATAAGGCATCTACGGAATCCCTAACGCCTTTTTGATTTCGTTTCTGGTTTCCGGAGAGTCCCATTCTTCTTCACCGAGATACCGCTTCACAACAACGCCATTTTTATCCAGGAGGAAGGTTGTCGGAAGGGAAAACACCTTGTACTGCCGTGAAGTCTTCGCGTCGGGGTCTGATATGACTCCAAAATCAACAGGATGTTTGCTCAAAAAATCTATTACACCCGAATCGCTTCTGTCTGTGGAAATAGCCAGGACAATAAGTCCCTGGTTCTTATATCTCTTGTAAAGCTCATTGAGGGATGGCATCTCATCACGGCACGGTGGACACCATGTCGCCCAGAAATTCACCAGCAC
>DMNE01000032.1:9384-9536 GCA_003453735.1 Nitrospiraceae bacterium
TGAGTATGGTAAGCATGTCGAGAAGCTCTCGCTTTTTGACGACGGGGGAGACAGCCTCTGTTTTCGCGACCTCGGGGAGCCCTTTCAAGCTCTCTTTTACGTCCAGTATCTTTTTTGACCAATAATCAGGGTCAGGGACATTCAGGAAGTAT
>DMNE01000449.1 GCA_003453735.1 Nitrospiraceae bacterium
TTTATTTTTTGATTCAATCCAGTGCTCGTTAGTCCATTAAAAAATTGGTTTAACCACTCTTTGTGGAAACCGAATGTCTCGTCATAAAAGACGATATCTTTAGCGTCAAACTTCTCTTTGAGTAGTTGCAACTCTGCTGTTACGTTCTGTGGGGATCTGAGGCGAACGCGATCGCCGAGCATCCTTGCGCAAAAGACACACTTGAAGGGGCAGCCGCGGGAAGTAATCACCGGGAAAACCTTCATTTTGGGAAAGAGATCCCAGGCCGGGAATTGAAGTGAGTCGAGATCCTTGATCCAGTCCGCTTTGGGGGTGACCATGATTTGCCCACTCTGCCGGTATGCGACTCCCGGTATTTCGGCAATCGCGTTGTTGCCGGCATTAATGACTGTTTCCGCCACGGCTACGAGTGAGTGCTCCCCCTCCCCTTTAACCGAATAATCAAAAGCTCGGAAATCCCTTAGAGTTTCCTCAGGCAGGCTCGAGGCGTGAGGTCCCCCTACCACGATTCTACTGTTCGGTATACGCTCTTTGATCTTTGCTGCCAGTGTGGCTGAGATATTTATCTCATGAGAAAAAGAAGTTATTCCTATCAGTTTTGGCTGCTGCGTGGAAACTGAGTCAAGGACCTCTTCGAAGCTTAATCTGCTCAGTTTGGCATCGATGATTGAGCAGTTGATATTGTTTTGCCGGAGCGCTGCTGCGAGGTAGGCAAGGCCGATGTGTCCATGGGGAGGAGCATCCCAAACCTCGTTGATCTTTTCCACAGGTGGATTTATCAAAACTACTGACGTCATCTGGATTCCTCCAAAGTCAGTGTGGTTTCAACGAGTGGAGTTGCCGTTGCTGTTGGCATTACGTCGGGTCTTGTCTTTAGAAACAATACGGAGAGCATAAAGCCGTTGAATACTCCCTGTACCGAAATCGCGACCATCGTCAGCGCGGGGACTAGTTGGCGCATAGTCACGCGGGGGTTGAGTTCGGAGAAGTGAGCGTTATGCCAGCCCCAGAGGGTATGGAGGAAGCCTCCAAGCCCCATTGCACCAACGACCACTGAGATGAGCAAGAGTTTTTCGAGAGTAAGTAGCTTGAGCGCCCTATCGAATTTGGCGTCGTAAGGCAGAATACCGGCGAGACGGCTATAAACAGATGCAAAGACGCCGGCAAATGTTATTTGAATGCCAAGGAGCAAGACAAATGCCGATACAAGCAGTGTTTGTATATCAAAATAGACCTTCCTAATTTCCAGGATCCCTCTCGAGAGGCTCGCTTCTCCTAGATACCCTACCGTAATCATCATCAGTCCGGGAATGATAAAGAGCCATTTCGGGGAGTGCAGCAGCATGAACCTTAAGTGACGCCATCCGTCCTGCCAACGCTTCAAATGAGGTGGCCTGGTTCTGCCGTCTCTGAACAGGGTGACAGGAACTTCTGTTATTTTGAGGCCGGTCAACCTCGCTTTTATCAGCATTTCCGATGCCCACTCCATTCCCGTGGTCACGAGATTAAGGGCAAGTATTTTGTCTTTTCTGAAGGCACGCATGCCACAGTGGAAGTCGCTTTGGCTCATTTTGAAAAAAATCTTGCCGATGCCTGTTAAGAGGGGATTGCCTAAATACCTGTTCAACTTAGGCATGGCTTTCGGCATGATCGTCCCTTTCAGCCTTGTCCCCATACAGACATCAAATCCGTTTCGCAGTTGTTGCACCATTGGCATGGCCTGGTCGAAGTGATAGCTGTCGTCGCTGTCTCCCATTAAGATGAATTTCCCGTGAGCGTGTTCGATCCCAAATTGAAGGGCTGCTCCGTATCCTCGGGTAGGACAGTCTATGACCCTCGCGCCGAGGCTGCGGGAGATTTCCCGGCTGCCGTCGTCTGAGCCGTTGTCCGAAATAAGGATCTCACCATCNNGAATTTTCCCTGGGCGTGTTCGATGCCAAAATGAAGCGCTGCGCCATACCCTCGAATGGGGCAATCTATTACGCGCGCACCAAGACTGCGAGCGATTTGCTGGCTGCCATCTTCCGAACCGTTGTCCGAAATAAGGATTTCACCATGGATTCCGTTCTTTTCGAGGAGCAGTTGGGCTCGTTTGATGCAGAAGGCTATTGTCTCCGCCTCATTGAGGCATGGCATCAAGACAGTTAGTTCTTTCATGGAGGCTCCGTTTTCGCTTCTCTGTTCTTTCTTTTCTATATTACTTTCGGGTGGCAGTTTAGCCCTTTATCTTCCAGAGCCGCTTTCCGCGCTCTACCGAGACGAGGTCAAGGCAGGGGAACAGGCTGCCTTTGAGGCTCTCTTCGACCATATAGTCAAATCGGTGTAGTGCTGGGGCGGAACAGTCAAGGGTGCCTGAAGAAACCTTTTTGACTAACTCCTGTATGTTGGGCTCTGTCAATCCATATGCGTAGGAAGGGGCGATTTGCAAGGAGGGCTTTTTGAAAAGGAGCTGGTACATCGTATTCATACTTTCCGTCAGGACCTTGCTTCTCTCAGGTATGTGCTTATGGAGGTCTTCGATAATGTCTTGAGGCGCCCACGGAAAAAGGGAGATCATCATGATGATTATGCCAAGGGTTATTGCCGGTGTAATCTTTATACTCACGAACCTGAAGAAAGACATCAATAAGGGAAGGACGGTCTCCACGTAGCGGACTTGATTGGTTAGAGAAAAATAGAGCACTGTAAGCGCCTTTTTGACGTCTTTCCGCCAATAATGGAGCATTGGAAAGGCGTAAACGAACATGGTGAGATAGAAGCCGAGGATGGTCTTGGTCTCTGTGATGCCCACGTTTGCCTTATTGAGTGTGGCGATTACTGCCGGGATCTCAGTGATAAACGCCCCGTGTGAATAGATGAGCCAAAAGAGAACAGCCGCGGCAAAGGAGAGAAAATATTTCCTGTTTATAAGTATGAGCGGCAAAAGATAAATGAAGGAAAGATAGTACAAAGTTGACATGAGGGCAGCTGCGGTTAGCTTAATGGGCATACTTACTTCCTTGTCGTAGGCCATAAGGAAAAGCATGACGGAAGAGCAGACGATTGAGGGACGGCCGAGCATAAAACGGCCGGCGGTATACTGCATGACAATAATGAGGCAGATAAGAGTTATGTTGTTATCGGCATCTCGCATAAACCTGGTTAGCCCCCAGAACGTTAGGGTGAGGGCAAAGAGTTGAGGGACTATAAGGGCGTTTTCACCGAGGAGCTGATGCAGGGGGGCCATTACGTGGTCAAAGGAAACATATAAATCGAAGGAAGGGCTGAAGGTCATGTAAATGTAGGGGATAGAGTAATCGTAGTTCCAGAGGTAGGACACTGTGTGACGTAGAAGGTCATCTTTGGGGTAGAAAGATTTCATGGAGAATCCGACGATCCAGAAAAAGCAGACGGCGAAGTAAAGGTGAATAGGCTTAAAAGGGTCCTGGGGAAACCTGTAAGTGGCGCTGAATGTTGAAAAGGGTATTGAGCCTATTTGTGGGATGCCCCAATCGGTAAGCATATGTGCTTTTGACATAATGCGTCTGGGCATGAAGATAACGCTGCTTTCAATAAGTTCCCTCGAAAGCGTCTGTAGTGCCGATAGTCCATCTTCCGTTTTGATGAAGAGGACGCAAAGGCAATTTGTCTTATCCGCAAAGAATCGTGTTTCTTTATTGATAGCGGTTATGCTGTTAAAGGAGAAGAGATGTCTCAGGGGAGTTTCGCTAAAGAAATAAATAGGCAGTTTTCTGCCTTGAAGGAACTGTTTTGATGATATGATAACGTAAAAGAATGATAACGCCTCCAGAATGCTCCTCATAGATGAGCGCAACCCTTCCGGCTTGGCTTCTTTTTCGTAGTCGGCAGAACCTTCCGTATGGTTCACGGAAGGATCTGAGCAAAGCTCTTGGATGTGAAGATGACGCTATTTCTAATAACTTCCTTCGAGAGCATCCGCAGTGCCGATCGTCCATCTTCTGTGCTGATGTAGAGTATGCAGAGACACTTATTTTTGTCGGCGAAAAAGCGTTCGTTTTTTTTGATACTCGCTATACTGTTGAAGCAAAAGAGGCGTCCCGGGGGAGAATCGCCAAAGAAATAGACGGGCAGGTTCTTGCCTCTGAGGAAGCGTTTTGAGGATACGAAGATATAAAAAAATGTGAAGCCCTCCAGAATCCTTCTAAAAGGTGACGGTGTTCTATGAGGCGTGATGCTATTTTCGTNNGTGTTGCGCCGTGCGTACAATAGATATCGCACTGATCAGGTGGAAAAGTCATGCCGTAGCTGTTTGTAAGGAGAGGCCCGCTGGTCAATGTGGGCTTATTGTTCATAAGAGGTGGCTCCGAGCGCCTTCGCCATGAGCGTCAATCGTTTGCTCTTTATTTGAACATTAATCTTTTCGATTGCATACTGAAGTGAAACATCACCATACAGGACAGTTGCTGTCGGTTTGGCCTTGAGGTTCTTAGCGAGTCCCTCGGAGAGCTCGGAGTTGGCGGTTTTTACTCCATGCGCATAGGCTATAGCTGGTACGTGTTTTATTCCATATGTCTGGAACAGGAAAGGGTCTATCTGAACTTCCGCCACCCGCCTCTTTTTCTCGTTGATGGTGAGTATGCTTTGGACGAATGCGATAGTCGGCTTTATCTTGGAACAGCCTCCAATGCATCCTCTCATTACAAAAAATACATTAGGGTCACGAAGTGTGTCTAGAGTATCCGCGTAGTTCTTAAGTGTCCCCAGCGGTATGCTCTCAGAAAT
>DMNE01000134.1 GCA_003453735.1 Nitrospiraceae bacterium
ATTTTTCATCATTCCGACCATCGGAGCAAGCTTCCATAACGAGGTAAGTTTGTTATGGTTTACTCCCCACTAGAAGTACAATTGTGCCAGCCGGAACACTCTGATCCATTGACCAACTGACGTCAAAGCCGACACTGCGAAGTGACCGCAGCAAAAGACTGGTATGGGGGGTTGAGATGAGACTACGGATTGTTAGACCTACTGGCATATTTGCTAGCAGTTCTACGTTTACACCTTGAATAGTCCATCCTGCGTCGTACAAGGCGTCAGCTATCATTTGTGCAAAATTCTGTGCTTCAACATCATCTGTGGGCACAGTAAAAGTAATTTGGCCGGGAATAATTTTCAGCGTTGCAGTCAACTGCGCTCGCTGCTGTGTGCTGAGTTGGCGCGGTGCAATCGGTTGCGCTGGTTGCAAGCGAGCCTCAGCTTGATGCGATAACTCGATGTTTTGGTTTCTCTGGCGCTCTCGCTCCTTAGGAGCTTGTGCAGTTTCTGCAATCGCTCCGGTTGGAGCAGATACTGCGCTTTGTGTCTGCTGGTTAGCCTTAGCAGCATTCACCTCTCCTATCCCTAAATCAGCCTTTGCCTGTTTGGTTTTGTCTGCCTCAGCATTCTGCATAACTATTTTTGGGGCCGAGTCGTTCTCCTTAATCTGTTCTGACTCATTGTTTGCTCTGTTGAGATGTGTCCCAGTGGTCGCGACGAAATATAATGCTGCCACGACAGCAGTTGCAAAAGTGAAAGCAATGACAAACTTGCTAAGGGGATCAAGAGTGAGAGCATATTGACGTTCTGGAAAAGCGGCCTTTTCAATTGGGGTGGTCTGAATGCGAGGTGTGTTTTTACTAACGACCCTGTTAGTAACGGAGCGAGGTTTTTCTTGATACGCATTAACTTTTTCAAGGACATTATTAGTATTCGTTATTTCTTTTTTGTCATGAACAGTCTTTTTATCATCATGAGAAAGTAAAGCTTTTATGAGCAAACTTTTATTTAGCACTTAACGAAATCTTCCAAAATCATATAATGGTGAATAAACCATCATGTCATTTTTGCCAAAGAACTGGCGGAATGTACGAATCATTTTAATAATTTGTCACTGCCTTATTCGGGTCTTTTTCGGAAAGAAGGAGTTTTTCTTAGTAGCCTTCGCAGCTTTTCATGGAGGGGCGTTGGTGTCAATGTTTCGAGAAATTTGCTCAATCTCCGCTTGTCCTCTTCTGCCATACCGAGAAACTGGATACCGATATCAAAGCCCTTCGACTCTGTATCGGGCAGTTCTATGCAACACGCAACTCTTCCTTGAAACTTTATGGGAAGATTCTCCTTGGGCAGAAAGAGCCCCAGGGGAAATCTCCGATCAACCGGAATTCCCTTATCCACTTCGATGAGCATGCCGCTCAGGCTTAATTCCTTGACAGCCGCAATCTTTGAATAATACAAGAGTGCCTTTGCATTCGTATGAACCGTAAATCTCAATATGCTTGGCTTATGTGTATTCCGTAATCTTTGTTCATTCGGGATGGCAGATACCCAAATGTAATCCTTCAGCATGCCCAATGAATCTATAGGAGTATGCGCGAATGCCACCCCCGCTTTATAAACGGTAACTAGCTCTCCGCTTCGGTCTTTTGGTTCGTCGCTCGATGTTTCCCAAATAACGCGGTACTGGAGGGTGAGGGGTGTTCCGTCGTTGTAAAGCTTCATGAGGTGTTTGTCGGCAAGCGTCAAGCTTTCTTTTGCGATTATGCAAGCTCCCGTCACACTGACGTTTAAGAGCTCGGCCTCCTCTACAAAAAGCGTTTTAGCAGAGACGCCCAAGTGGTCTACTATGAATCTTTGGTGTCGTTTTGCCTTCGCGTCCATCCCCTGATAACCATCAACAGATATGATAAATGAATGTTTATTATAAATTATAGCAGGTTTTGGGAGTTGTCGGGGAGGGAAAAGCAGTGAAGAACTCTTTGAAAAGCCGAAGGCAGAAAGGTGGAGAACAAGCTGACAATAAAAGCAAATTTCTTAGCGGGGGGGGGNNGGGGGGGGGGGGGTTCTGTCACGGTTACAGATGTCACAAAAGCGATGAAATAATCAGAAACTGGAATTTCGGAGGAGGGGTTGAGAATATGGTTTTCAGGGTCAAACGGAAGGGATGAAGGCAACATAGGCGATAGCCACAATATCCCGGAAATCTTCGCTAGTAGCTGGTCACAGGCCGTCGGCGACACGTTCGCGAGCTAGTTATGAAGAGTAGTCATTTCTTCTTCTGAGTCAGCGAAAAAAAGTAGAGAAATGCGATGCCAGTCATTCCTGAAACAAAAGAAGCGATGAGAATCCCCAGTTTGGCGAAATCAAGCATCAAGGGGGCTTGAAAAGAAAGTGAGGAGACAAAAAGAGACATGGTGAATCCTATCCCGCCGAGAATCCCCACGCCGATAATATGCGGCCAGGCGACACCCTCGGGGAGCGACGACAGATGTGTGGTCGTTAAGAGATAGGACAAAAGGATGATCCCGAGAGGCTTGCCGATGAGCAGGCCGAAGGCCACCCCCAGAGTCACCGGTGAGGTCAATGCTTGAGCAACATCAATTGTCCCAAAAGTAAGCCCTGCATTGGTGAAGGCAAAGACGGGAACGACAAAATAAGCAACCCAGGGGTGAAGGCAATGCTCGAGATGCTGAAGCGGCGTTTCCACATGATGACAGGCAAGCTCGATTGACTGCACCGCATCCCGGTGCTTCTCGTTCAGAATCGTAAGCACGCTGCAGCCGTCCACGGGGCAGTGGAATTCCCCGAGATACTTGGTGACTTCCCGAAGGTATCTATCAATGTCGTATTTCCCTCTGGCGGGGATGCACATCGCAACGAGGACCCCTGCAACCGTAGCGTGGATACCTGACCCAAGTAAAGCATACCAGAGTCCCAAACCGAGCAGCACGTAGAAGACTGTGTTCCTGATCCAGAGAAGGTTCGCAACAACCATCAGAGCGAACATCACCAAGCCGAGGATGAGAAACGATATATTGATTGTTTTTGTATAGAAAACTGCGATCACGATGACAGCTCCGAGATCATCGGCTATAGCGATGGCGGAAAGGAGGATCCTGAGTCCGGTGGGTATCCTTTTGCCGAGTATAAAGAGAGCCCCTAGTGAAAAGGCTATGTCCGTCGCCATGGCTATGCCCCATCCGTGGACGGCGGGCGTTCCGTGATTGAGGGCGACGTAGATGAGGGCAGGGAGAACCATGCCTCCAAAGGCAGCTCCAACAGGAAGCAGGGCCCTCTTGGGAGAAGCAAGCTCACCGGCGATGACTTCGCGTTTGATTTCGAGTCCCACGATGAAAAAAAATATTGCCATAAGCCCTTCGTTGATCCACATTCGAAGACTTTTTGCGACCGAATATCCGCCAAAGGCAATCGATAATGTGGATTCGCAGAAATGATGATAGGTAGGGGCAAAAGGAGAATTCGCCCAGAGGAGGGCTATGGCCGTAACACAGATGAGGAGAAGACTGCTTGATGCCTCTGCTTTGAAAAAAAGATGGAAGGGCTTGATTAGCCCTGCCCGAAGCTTCTTAGGACTCAATAGGTAATCCGTGAAGTTTCTTTTCATGATCAATGTTGCATTCCGGATCGCGGGACAGCGACGATTTCTGGCACCGGGGATTTCACAATAACCCATGCCTTGTTTTAGTTTGCGCGCTTGTCCGTTGAAACAATAGGCCGGGAGCCTACTCTATGAGCGGCATCCATCCGCAACTAGAGTTCTTTATTCTCACCTTTGTAACCTGCCCGACTGCTGCAAATACAAATGGAAAGGGTTAGCGTTCTGAAGTGAACGGCACTTACAATGCAAGTCGTTCCAGAAGCCATTGAGCGACTCGCCGGTAATCGTAAGCCCCATTTGAGTTCGGATAATAGAGCACAACCGGCAGCCCACTGCTCGGTGCCTCAGCGAGGGACACGTTCTCGCGGACCATCGGCCCAATCCCCCCCGGCAAAAGTTTTTCCATCATCGCAAGAAACTCTCCGTGTATGCGCCGTCGTGCTTGAGCCCTGCACGGGATTATGCCACGGACGCTGAGAACTGGGTTTCTTTGCGATTGGAACGTGTTCACCGCTTGAATCATCTGGCTTAATCCGCTGAAGGAAAGATAATTGGCTTCCACAGGAATGACAACATGGGCGCTCGCCTTTAAGGCGTTTATAGTGAGAATTCCTAAACTCGGAGGACAGTCAACGATGACGAAATCCCATTGTCCTTCTGTGTGCTTGAGGCACCGCATCAAGAGTTCGCCACCGACAGTTCCAACAAATCTCTGTCTCGCCTCTGCAAGTCCATGTCCTGCCGGCACGAGATCTACACCACGCGCCGTGGTCGACAGAAAGGGCAAGGCGGTTGTCTGCTGCAAAGCATGAAGGAGCGCATTCCCGTCGTCAGCTATCCCAAAGGACAAACTTGCGCTCCCTTGAGGGTCGAGATCAATTACAAGGACCCTCTTGCCCATCTCACCCCAACAAGCAGCGATATTTACTGCCGAGGTAGTCTTCCCAACGCCGCCCTTATGATTTACGATTGCGACAACTTGTTGCACATCCCCTCCCTGACAGAGTTTTTTGGATTGATGGTTCCCCCATGCTACAACGCCACGATTATCGGTGAGTCCATCGTTGTCTCAAAAATATGATGAAACTATTATAGCCTATTCAGTCGGGTTTAGCACGCTGTTGGATGCGTTGTCCTTGACCCAGAAATTTCCTGGCTTATTTCTTGTCGTTATTCCTTCCGCAATTTTGGCTATTTTTGTTATTTCACCAAGCGGTGCGCTTTTGCGCCACGATACCCGGACCAAATAGTGGCGGTCAACACCGGTAGCTGAACGCGCTCAT
Organism: Nitrospiraceae bacterium; assembly: GCA_003453735.1. Taxonomy (GTDB): domain Bacteria; phylum Nitrospirota; class Thermodesulfovibrionia; order Thermodesulfovibrionales; family UBA9159; genus UBA9159. The sequence goes on from DMNE01000134.1 coordinate 4,891, forward strand.
TCTCGAGCAGTTCATCCGAAAAGGCGTCAAAGTGATCTTCATGAAAGACCGCTTCAGTAAGGAGAAAGGCGATGTTCTCTTTGTATCGAAGGTGATCGAATAGTCATGGATGAGGACGAGACAAAGCCAGCGGGACAATGAAACGCTCATTCAACGGACATCAGCACGGCAGAATTTCTCTCGTGACGGTTTAGCATGTTTGATCCTTCCACCATTTGCGATTGTCAGCTCCACTTCTGGTATTATTAAATCAGGCCATTTCAGTGACAAAGTCCGACATGTTTTATATATTCCAGGCAAGGCGATAGCAAAGCAGAATTTTATTAATAGCTCCAAACTCGCCTGACTGACAAAAGTTGCAAAGACCAATGGACGAGTGCAGTGACCATGAACATCTTCACGAAGCACGGAATGAAGCCGAAAGGAATACTTCCCTTTGCGAACTACGGCCTCTCAAGGGCCATTGTCAGATGTACGGCTCCTGGATGAAAATACTCGGTAGCAAGAGGCTGACTGTGTCAAAATACTTCCAGTCATTCGAACCCACTGGGAAAGAACCTCAATAGGGAATTTTATGGCAAGACCAAATAAAGGGGACGGTTGGTGCGTGTATGCCCTTAGGTGCCGGAACAACTGCATCTACATCGGTATTACCAATGATCTCGCAAGGCGCCTGAAGGAACATGAAAACGGCAGGGGCAGCAAGTTCGTGAGGACATGGAGACCTTTTGAGGTTGCCAGAGTAATATCTTGCCGGGATAGTCGGGAAGCCAGAAGGCTGGAGTTCAGGCTCAAAAGACTTAAAAGGAATGAAAAGCTCAAAATTCTGGGGATCGATTGCGATCACGTCAAGGGGATGCATCACATGGACAGAAAAGCTGATATGGACTTGAAGAAGGTCATCTTAAAGAGAGGGAATACCGCAAAGGCCAAATCGACAAATAATTAAAGCAGGCCCGGTCACAGTTCTCAATTACCAGAAGTTATGGTTAAAGCCGCCCAATGCTCTGTGGCAGAGGAATTTCAACGGAGAAAACCTCTCGGCTCGCGCATATGATGTGTCAACGGCAGGTTTTGGCTGAACACGATCAAGGACTCCATAGCGTAGGAGAAAAGGCTTGAGGCCGAACAGCAAGAGGGCAGGTCTTAGTACAACCCATAACGGCCATCTTTGAGACGACTCACTGCCGTCAAGCCTCCCTCTCTGAGAGAGGCTTGTGACTTCCGGTGAATTGCGAGGATTAGGTGATCTCGTTTCCCCTCGCCCTGAAAACGAAGGGAAACGGAACACGAAAAAAAGGTTACGCCGCTTTTTTCAAGGGATGTCCCTTGTCTCGTTCAGCCGGCGAACTCAGATTGATCAACTCGACTTTGCCAGTGCCGAGATAGTACTCTGCGCCAATGACTTTGAGCTTCCCTTCATGGACCAGTTCGCTGACTATTTTGCTCTTCATGACATCTTTATATGTGTTCTTTATATTCTCCTGTATTGCGATATTGAGAGTCTCGCTCGGGTTTTTGTGGGCCTTTCTTGCGGCATTGACTGCTGGCATAATCTTCTTCAGGATCGCCCCAATATTCCCTTCGGGCTTTCCTTTCGTCTCCAGAGCGGCCTGGACAGCCCCGCACGATTCATGGCCGAGAATGACAAGAAGCGGAGTATGAAGATGTTCCACCCCGTATTCTATGCTCCCAAGAGTAGTGGCCTCCACAACATTTCCCGCAACCCGTACGACAAAAATATCTCCTAGTCCCTGGTCAAAGATTATCTCGGGGGCTACCCTCGAATCGGAACACGAAATCACCGTCGCAAAAGGCTGTTGTCCCTTTGCGAGTTCCTGCCTCTTGCTTTCCCCAATATTTTTCTTCGCCAGTCCGCCAGACATGAACCGTATGTTCCCGTCGATCAATTTGGTTAAAGAATCCTGGCCCTGCTCAATGCCTGCGTAAACAAATCCGGCAATGGCAACCGAACACCCCAAAGCAACTAAAGCTCTCGATATTCGCACGTCCATATCCTCCTTTGAAAAAGGTTACTGCAGATAAAAGAAAAAAGGAGAGGCGCTCAAAGCTGTAATTTCCCTGCTGTTAGTCGTTATTTCTTCAGTTCCTTGATGATGCTCCGCTCTTGAGCTGCTCTTCCTTCAAATGTCTGGAGTGCAGAGACTTCCCAGTCTAAAGAGCCCCACATAGGAAGCTTTCGAAGCATCTGGTCCAATTCTTCGTTGGAAGACGCTTCCGCTATGAACACAAAGGCCCTATCTCCGATAGGGAGACCACCAGCAAGAATTTTCTTTTTCTTCTCCAGTTTGATTAGCTTATCAAAGCTTGGAAGTACTATTTCTTCGAGCATCTTGAGTGCTTCTTTTGGAGAAGCAAATCCAGGTCCACCAGAGCCGATTACTAAGTATTTCATGGCCTCCTGTCCTTTCCCTATCCTTTTGTCAGTTAATAAGAGCAGCTATCGCCTCGCTCACAAAGTGATTGTGTTGGGCGATCTCCCTCTTGATTACCTTATATCAAGGAATGGGCACATTGTCAACCAGATGTTCTGTGATTTTCGAAGATTATAACGCGTTCACCAAGTGAATAGTCTATCGCTTTCCAACTATAATCGTGAGTGACATAGGGACTGTCAGAGAAATCGCTTACAGGAAGAACCCCTGCCTCTAATTTGATTCATCCCTCCCTTTTCTGAATAATCAAAACGTGAAGACCTTTGCTTCTGCTGCCAACCCAATCAGCTTTTTTGCTGTCTCAAACCTGGCTGACTTAACCAGATCCTCTTGCCCCATGTGCCGAGCGTTTGCGCACGGAGTACAAACCAGAATCGGAACTTCGGCCTTTATGAGATAGTCAAGAAGAGTCTTGAGCTCATCACCGGTTGGGGATTTCAAATTGTCAGCCATACCTATTTTGGCAATCATTACACCATCATCGATCAGAAACACATTTACCTCATGCCCCTCCTCCTTGGCAACTTTCGCCAGGTGGATGCATCGTGTGGCCCTGACCGGATCTTCCATTCCGCGACTTAAAACAAAAAGAAATTTAGCCATCTCAATCCTCCCCAAAAGATACCAATTTTCTTAAAGAATATTATATCGCCATGGAAAAAGCAAACAATCGTAATATCACGGTCACACGATATGCCGGTTTCAACTGGGTCAGACGAGCATAAGACGGTCGATAGTGCGAATTATCCCTATTAAATAAATCGCATGATCACAGTTTTACTGGAAAAGCAGGGATTTCGTCCGTAGGATGGGTTCAAACCTAAATCGCCGCGTCGCCCTTCGCACCGGTAAGTATTCCTATCACGTCATGGAGAGATAACACGAATATTTTGCCGTCTCCGATCTTCCCCGTCTTTGCCGTTTTCTCTATCGTCGATATGGCCTCCTCAACCATGCCGTCAGATACCACTGCCTCTATCTTCACCATCGGGATAAAGGGGATATCAAACTCAGCGCCCAGGTAAATTTCGACAGACCCCTTCTGTCTTCCGAACCCTTTGATGCCGGTTGCCGTCATTCCCAGTATTCCGATCGCATTCAATGCGTCTTTGACTTCCACGATCTTAAAAGGTTTGATTGTCGCTTCTATTTTTTTCATGTCTTCTTCCACCTATCTGCGCGCCTTCGTAATACCGAAGTCGGGATATGCAGTCACAGCCACTTCGCTCTGGTCAAGGCCTTCAAACTCAACTTCCTCCGACACGCGCAGAGGGATCATCTTGTCCAGCGTCTTGAAAAACGCGTACATCACAACGAAAACAAAAACGAAGTTTACGACGACACCGATGATTTCGGCCACAAACTGTGATGCGTCACCATAAAACAACCCTTTGACCGCACCGGCGACGTTGTTCAGGCCGTCACCGTAGGTTCCATCTGCAAAGAGTCCCAGCGCGATGAGACCCCAGGCGCCACACGTGCCGTGGACCGATACCGCGCCCACCGGGTCGTCCACCTTCAGTGTCCGTTCAACAAAGAAGACGCTGGCACAACAGAGCATTCCCGCAACGAGCCCAATAATGACCGCTCCCATGGGACTGACAAAGGCGCAGGGTGCTGTGATGGCAACGAGTCCGCTGAGGAGTCCGTTTGCGGACAGAGAAAGATCCGGCTTGCCATAAAAGAACCACATGTAGCACATTGCCGAAAAGGAAGCCGCAACGGATGCAAGCATGGTATTTACCGCGATGACACCAATTCTCAGATCACCAGCGGCCAGGGTCGAGCCCGAAGTCAACCCGAACCACCCGAAGAAGAGTATCAGACACCCGATGATGGCCATCGGAACATGATGTCCGGGAATGGCATTGGGGTTTCCATCGGTTTTGAATTTCCCCATGCGAGGACCAAGGACAATCGCTCCAGCCAACGCCGAAACTCCCCCGAGCATATGAATGACCGATGAACCGGCGAAATCAAGGACTCCGTGGCCGAGGCCGAAGTTCCTGCCAAGCTGGGCGAGCCACCCTCCGCCCCATACCCAGTGTGCATAGAGCGGATAGATGAACATAGCGATGAAAAAGCCATAGACCATGAATGACTTGAATGTCCAGCGCTCGGCCATTGCGCCGGTCGGAATCGTAGCCGAGATGTTCATGGAGACGACGTGGGGCAGAAAGAGCGTGATGATGGAAGCATCATAAACAGCTCCGGAAAGGAAAAATCCCTTGCTGCCCATCTGCAGCGCATAGCCGCACATCCAGTAGCCGAGCACCCCGAAGACCAACACCATCATGTTCATTGCCATGGTATGGCCCGCATTCTTTGCCCTGGTAAAACCCGTCTCCACCATGGCAAAGCCTGCCTGCATAAAAAAGACGAGGAAGGCACAGAGCAATGACCAGACAATATTAATGGCGATTTTGTTACGGCCTACCACGTCTGCCAATTTCACGGCGAGCGGCTCGTTTGTCGCCAGCCGCTTAATATCTTCTACCGTGGGCGCACCGGGTGTTGCCCCGACAGTATCCTTAATGCCTCCGGTATTCGCACCTGATGGGTCCGGTCTCGTTAGTTCCAGCGAGGAGGGGGGAGAGTCAGATTTTTGTATCTGGGTATCAGCAAACACGCTACCCGCTGAAAGTACAACTACAGTTAAACATACTATGACTACGAATCCTTTCATGTTGTCTCCTTAAGTGTCGTCAGCTTTTTACCGTGTACACATTGTGCCCGACTTAATAATGCAACCGCGTCTTCTGTCTGTAAACGACTACATGCGACTTCCAAACTGGATTATCATTGCGCCGCATACAATCACTGCTAGCCCAATCCATGTGGCATTCGGCACATTTTCCTGAAAAACGAATCGCCCAAACAGCACGCTTATTAGGGCAAAGATCGCGACGTACACCCCGAGCAATTTTGAAAAATCCCATTTGACCATGTTGACGACCACCCCGTAAGAACCCAGGATGGCGCATCCGATCAGTATGATTATCGGAGCGCTTCCGCGAAGTCCTTTGCGAACAACCGCATCACCGCCGACTTCCAGAATTGCCGCACCGATAAAAACAAGCCAGGCAAAATAGGTCATCCTTTTCCCCTCCCTTGAGAAAGATGAAATGATCAGGGCTTCATAAATAAAAACACCCAGAGTGTCAGAGAACCCATCCTTACACCTCGTATGCGTAAAAGCGAAAACCATGCCAGTATGCTAGTGCAGTGTTTTATAAGGATAACTCTGAATAATCAGTCCTACAAATTTGTATGTTCAATACATTGTTGTAGCAATAACCGTTATTGATGGCAAATGGATGGCCTCCGGTCGACGGTAGCGCAGGAAAGATCAGCACCGTTGAGAAACAATTTCTTAGGTGTCAATGGGAGGGCCCTCGGTAAATCATCAGCAATAACAAGATGAAAGCAACCGACGGGACTAACACTGCTAGCGCAATCCGGAGGATTTTCTTCTATCCGTGCTTCCACCGGGTGAGCGGCTGAAGACAATGTTGAGGCCACAAAATCGCCGGGCAGCGGGCGTTCATGATCTTGGATGCATTTCTCGCCCGCAAACGGCACCACGCCGACCACCATCTCGTAGAGCGGGGCGGCGAGACTGTAAATGTCTGTGCGCGCGTTTCCCCTTCACCTGTCCCGGGGCTATGTAATAGGGCGTGCCATCCATAATTGCACACTCTAATCCTTCTTCTATGAAAATGAAAATGCAAGAGGCAAAAAGGACGGTCACCCGTAGGCGTGACCGTCCCGGTTCCTGTTTAAAAACATTGAAACTTCCTTACGAATTTCGGCCGCTTAAGTTCTTGTCGGGCTGCTGAGCAGCACTTCCTTGCCCTTAACCTTGCTGGACTTGAGGAAGTAGAGTGCCCCGTAAATGCCCCACAGTGCGCAGAAACCCAATGCAATGTACGGCTCCTTCCAGCTCATGCCACTGACCGTAAAGGGACCGATCAGGTAGAAGAGCATGATTGACAGGTTCGCCAGCAGACCAAGACTGGGGATGACCAGATGCTTGAGCCCGTTGAAACTGTGGTGCTCTTTGAAAGCCACCATCGCAATCCAGCAGGTGATCATATAGAGCATAAACGTCCCGAAGTTACTGATCAGCGTCACGATGACCAGTGTGTTGGGCAGTTTCATGTACATTTCCGGCGAGAAGATGCCGAAGCTGTACCAGAAGTTATGCTTGTCCAGCGGCGCGAGCGCCGATGACTGACCCCCCAGATAGATCGACACCGTGGCGATACCAATGATGATCGAAAGCACGGCCAGGGTCCAGATGGCACGGTAGGGCGATGCGGTTTTGCCGTGCAACAGGCCAAAGTGCGAAGGCACTTCCTCGTCGCGGCCCATTGCGTAGGTGACGCGGGCACCGGTGTTGAGACAGGACAGCGTGGTGCCGATCAGCGCCAGGAACACCGTGAGAGCCTGCACGAGCATGAACGCCTTGCCGGCCGCATAACTGCCGAAGAGCCATGTGCCTACGAGGACCATCATGTCACCGATGGGCGCCCCCGAGGCCCCCGCGTTGGGCAGGGTATAGCCATTGTGCAGCAGGTAGTTTGCGGCAAAATACTCGATGAGGTAACAGACCGCGCCCTGAATTGCCAACGACAGCAGCACCGCGCGCGGAATATCTTTCTTCGGACGCTTCGCTTCCTCACCCAGTGCGGTGACGGACTCGAAGCCCACCAGGATCAGGATCGCGATGGCTGCCTGGATGAAGATGAAGTTGAACCCGTGGGGGGAGACGACAGAACCTGCAGTGGAATGGTAATTAAATACCGGGTTGCCCTTGTCATCCTTTGTGACTGCTCCCTCGGAATAGTCCACGGTAAAGGGCGCAGCCAGTTTCGGATCGGTTATCGCTTTGCCATCCTTGTCCGCCGGGACGGGATTGCCCTCTTTGTCCTGCGCGTCCTGCATCTGATAGACCGGCTTGCCGTCCTTGTCCAAGGTTGGTTTACTGTTGGCGTCCAGTACCGGTACCGGATTACCCTTGTCGTCTTTCTGGGGCTCCTGGGCTACCTGATAGTTTACCGCTATGCCGTTGGAGAGGTGAAAGCCGGTGGAGCCTTGCGGATGCTGCACCCGGTAGCCGATGGCGATCACGGAGAAGATCAGCAGCGCCGAGATCTGAATAATATTAATCACTACATTAACGGCGGTCGTGCCCGTGACGCCCCGATAGGCAATATACGCTACCCCGAGTGAGAACACCACGCAGAACAGCACCATGAAGAGGGGGCTGTTATAGGTGCCGCTGAAGGTGTCGGGCCAAAACTGATTCAACAGATATCCGCCCAGGATCGCCGTCACACCGACCATGACCCCGGGGTACACCCAGTAATACAAGTGACTCGCCCATCCGGTGATGAACTTGGCGAGCCGAGCGAATTTGTACGCGTGTGTTTTTGAGAGGTACGCCTGCTCCGCATACAGGTATGACGAACCGGGGCCCGGATAGAGCTTCGCCAGCTCCGNNGTGGCGAAACACAGCAACAGCGCAAACAGAATGCCGAACCACATGGATATGCCGGCCATCGGTGCGCCGTAAAGGGATTGCATTTGGAAGGTCAACCACAAGAACGCGCCCGGTGCAATCAGCGCCATCGCGTTCACGGTCAGACCCGTTAGACCCAGTGTTCCTCTAGTGACTGGTTGTTGTTCGTTTGCCATTGTGTACTCCTTCTTTGTGCCGTTTTACGTAAATTACCAGGTATACATGATGCCGA
>DMNE01000152.1 GCA_003453735.1 Nitrospiraceae bacterium
GATATAATCGGCGAATTATGTAAAATATGACACGAATATATGTCATCACAGACCAGATGTCAATAATGCCGATTGGTAATGAGAGTAGGCGCGATGTTAACAGCTTCGAAATATAACATGAAGTGTTTAGAGAATTGGGAACTTCAATGATTCAGAATGGAGAGTTTAGGAGAACCTTAAACTACAGTAACTCCTGGAAGAAGTCATTCTTTTGGAGTTGCGATGCTATCACTGGAGATGTTAAGCATGAAAAGCGTTTACAACATCTGTAAACGCAAATGCTGACTAACACACTTTAAGACGTCTATGGTCTTTCTTTATTGGAAATTACGACAACTCTCGGCTGCCCGTACCGTTATGCTCAGTGGACCTTCCTTTGTGGCTTTTTTGATCACCTCGCTTTGTGCTCGTGAAAACCTCCCAAGCTAGGCAGTCTCGTCATACCTGGCAACTTCAAGAAGCAAAAGCCCGGTTAATGAATTAGCATAATCGCTATTGGCCTGTCAAATTTATTTTGTCGTAATTAGTTCACAAAGAAACTTTATGGGGAGATTTGTCTATCGGGCCTCGTCCCCGAATGTCATAAAACATCCGGTTTTTGCACATGATAACTTACCGCTTGCAGTCCAAGAGCTGAAATATCTTTTTAGCTCCTCCGATAGTCACACCGCTGTTTCTTAAAACTAATCTTAGCGTTAATCATCCCAACGTCTTCCCATACCCATGCCTCGTCCCATTCCATGTCCGCCGCGCGGATTTTCGTCCTCATACCTGTCCCAATGCCGTTCCTCCTCCCAAGTCCGCCAATGTTTCCTTACCATTCCATACGGCATCCGCTTGTAATATGGAGGAATCCGACGATAAGACGGCGGCAAATTTATCAAAACACGAGGTACACTATTTATGGCGATCGAACCCCATGGTCCATTATATTCGGCCGATATAAACCAGTGTCCCCCATACGGGCGGTACCAGTAGCCACGATAGAAGAAAATATTCGCATCAACATCTGGCGGGTAATACGCACAGGTCCCGGGGATCACCACCATGGCAGGCGGCGCGCCGACAACCAGTCCAGGCAAGGGAATATTTATGTTCACACTCACCTCAGCATTGGACTTTGCCGGGAAAGACAAGCCGGATATCAACATCAAACCGCTTGCAACGAATGCTGTTAATAATTTTGTTTTCATATTATGTTGCCTCCTCTCAATAAACATACGATCTAGAATTTGCCTTACCTAACGATGTTCGAACATCACTCAATTCGGGACCATTGGAAACATAATCCACATATTCAGCACGTAAGACGAGTGGTCATGGAAAAGGTTACAGGGACCGACAAAATGAAGTCTTTCGTATCAGCAAATTTCTGGTTCTCATCTATCCGCATCATATTTAGGACGTATCTGCTAAACTTAGTTATTCATATTGTGAAATTATCGTGATAAAATGATTAGTTCTCATATGGGCATGAATCTTCGTTTTCTCCTTTTAGTCATGATCCTTCCCCTCTTCTCCGGCTGCGGGCCGAAGTCGCTTGCTCCACAGGTAGTTCCCGAGGGTGTCCAATTTTTTTATTCCGCTCCCGCGGCAAAGAGCGTTACGATCGCTGGAAGCTTCAACCACTGGGATCCGGATCAAGCCATGCTTACAAAACCTTCCAATGAGGGCGTCTGGACCATCGTATTGCCACTATCTCCCGGACGGTACGAGTACCGCTTTGTTATAAACGGCAAGGAGTGGGTCCTGGACCCATCCGTGCCGTCCGTTGATGACGGGTTGGGAGGCAAGAATTCCGTTTTATTTATCGAGCCATAGACTGGTGAAATGTAACTATTTTTCGGCCCAGTCGTCTTATGTATATAATGGATAACGGACCGCTGTCAGATGAAGAGACCATCATCCGGAACTGCCTGGATGGATATGCCGATTCTTATTCCATGCTGGTTAACCGTTATAAAACGATGATCTACAACATGGCATTCCCAATGGTCGGTGACGAAGACACGGCAAAAGACCTTGCCCAGGAAAGCTTCATCGCCGCCTATAAAGGACTAGGCCAGTTTCGTTTTGGCTCCAAATTCTCGTCATGGCTTTATAGTATCGCGCTGAACAAATGCCGGGACCATCTGAAGCTGGAGAAAGATTCGGTGTCGACCGACGAGATATCGGACATAATGCCTGCTTCCGGAACTTCGCCTGAGCGGGCCACGGCAACAGGACAGAGCAAGGACATCCTCCAGCGGGCGCTCGACGCCCTTCCCGCCGAGTATCGGCAGNNCGGGGACGGGAAATGCTCAAAAAGATCCTGGAGGAAGCCGGGGTGAACCATGGATAAGAACCGAGAGATCCTACACAAGGTCCTCGATGGAGACTTTGGCGAGGATGAAAAGAAGATCATCGCACGAAACGTGGAGATGGACGCCGGTCTAAAGAAAGAGTTCGCCGGCCTCGAGAATGCGGTCCGCATGCTCGAGAAGAGCGAGCGTCTTGAGCCGCCGATGTCCTTCACCGCTGAGGTTATGAAGAGATTGCCGCGGAAGAAGGCTCCCGTTTTCGCCCGGATCAGTGAATTTCTCTTCGGCAGCCGGGTGCTGCATTGGAACATGGCAACGGCGCTCGGCGTGGCCGTGATCGTGCTCTTCGGGGTCATTACGGTAAGCCGAGTTCACCGCGAACCGTCAACGAACGCTGCAGGACCAGTGGAGAGCGAGGCGACCGTTCGGCTTACATTCTACGCACCCCAGGCCCACACCGTTTCGGTGGCAGGCGATTTCAACAAGTGGAAGACCGATGCCGATGAGATGAAAGGGACCGGCGGCATGTGGCACATCGATCTGAAGTTGAAGCCCGGTGTTTATTCCTACAGTTTCGTCGTTGACGGGAAGTCGTGGGTTGCCGATCCCGGAGCGCAGGCGTATACCGATGACGGATTCGGCTCGCGAAATGCGTTGTTGAGGGTATCCATATGAAGAGAATGAATATGATACGCATAGTACGGATGGGGTTGGAAATACTGGGTTTGCTGCTTCTCCTTGCCCTGCCGTCA
>DMNE01000473.1 GCA_003453735.1 Nitrospiraceae bacterium
CGTAAGACCACAAGATTTCCCCAATGATCGGTCTTCTGACCCCGCTTCGTCTATCTTCGGTTGTGCTGTTCTTATCCATGGCCATCTTTACCGGCAGATCGAGCTCGAAAAACGATATTGCTATCGATGTGGTCCATTATGATTTCCGGTCTCCTAAATATTCCCCTTTTCCTCTTAATTAGAGTGTGCGCCTCTGCACCTTGAAGATCAATCCTACCCGAGTAGGGGTGAGGATTCCATAGTTCTATCCGCCTGTGCGAGCAAATTTATAATTGTCCGTGCCAAAAAAACTAGAGAGGTTGTAATCTCACCTCCCGGCTGAGCATCTGCTGGACTGGTTCCACATCGCCATGCGATTGAAGGTTATAGGTTAGATGGCCAAGGAATTGGCTTTCACTGATGGGCCTCCTAAAAAGGACTCGGAACGGAACGGAAGAATTTCTGGGGTGTATGAAAGCAAGGGGCTAATAAGATCAAGGACATGGGTGTTGTCTTGCGGGGCTCCTACACTGAAGGAGGGTCTCTCCGTCCCTTCAGAGAACGGATTCTTTTTTCTCATCTGCCTTGATCCTGATGGTGTTTGGTGCAGCAAAGATTAACGCCGATCGGGAAGCCGAATCAAAACCACATATTTCTCTTCAAATACCCCGCTGGTGCGGATTCTAGGCCGTCAAGATTATTTTACGAGACAAATCTTTCCAGTTGTAATTGACACCATTATATCAAGGTTTTGCAGTTGCAGCTCTAAGGAAACACAGAAATAGTGGCCTGCCCGCTGGGAAAGCTCAACCTGGACATCATTAAAGCTGACTCATCCATTCTGCTTGGTATTCGCGCTCTTTTTTGGGCTGAACTAAAATCCATTCTTATATCTTTCCCCACCTTCATCTCATATAGAAACTCATCGCCATAAGGAGTCCACATATTTATTTGGTCCTCCTGGCTTAGTAATGCGTGCCCAAACGGAGGAGCTATCACAAGCTTGCCCTTCCCCCCGTTTCTCAAGAAATCTTTAAACATTGCCCGGGCCAATGCCGGCCTGAAAAAAGGATCGTCCTCAGAATAGATCCAGAGAGTGGGGACCTTCGCCTTTCCAAAACTACCCATGACTTCTATAAGTCTCTGCTCATTGCAGGCGCACCCAGAAGGCTCACTCCGACTCAACCCCCCTTGTCCTCCGGCAAAATTGATCACTCCAATTACTCCATCAATATTAAAGCTTGCAGCTGCGAGAGAAGCGAATCCTCCTGCGGAGGTTCCAACAAGCAGGATGTTATGCGGATCGGCATAGGGAAGTTTTTTGACATAACTGATAATCGCTGCTATGTCTTTGGCTGCTTCCCGAGCAGATGAAGAATACTCAGGGTTCCTACATGAACCTATACTGTCGGCGATCGATGCCCCATCTGATCCGGCATATCCTCTTCTCATAGGGACAACAACGATAAACCCCTTCCTGAGAAAATACTCGCTGGCAAATGGATAGGCAAACCTGGTGTGCGTTCTCGTATAGGAGTCCACCGCAGTTCCATGACTGATGATTACCACTGGGTACTTTCTCGTCGAATCAAAATCATCTGGTTTGTCAATGTAGGTGGCCAGGCGGTATGTTGTGCTTCCAAATAATCCGTTGCACTCTGTTGGGATCATGATGTCTTCAGTCAGCATTCCGAAAGCCGACACCGGCGCTGTCGTAAGAAAAATAAGGCTCAGCAGGATGTTTCTCAGAGTACCCCCTCTTTACTCAGATCTTTATTGCGCCGGATAAGTGCGCCATGAAACTGGGGATCGTTTGAAAAGACCTGCTCCTGAAGGTTCATTGTCCCTGCGTTGATTGCAGCCTTCTTCCCAGCAAACATTGTTAGCACCAGGAACCGCCCTCGTTAGCCGTCGTAATGACCATATGCCTTAAAAAGTGAAGGATCGAATAAGGATCAGGTGTGCCCTGGATATCCCAATGCCCGTCCATGCCCATAGCAGCTGATATGGCAAAGGTAACATCTTTTGATCGTCCCATAGTAACACCTATTCTCATTATAACATAATTGGTCTGCTCCCCAAAAATAGGATTTTTTGCAACGAAATAACCTGGGAAATTTTCGCTGAATTATAGGCGGTGTTGACGACCCTTCCCGAGAGTTCTCGTATAACCCTGAATGCCGCGCGCCTGATGCAGGAAAATATACTATGGGTCGACTTCTGTACGTATGGTGTTTTGCTTCGGAACAAATTCGATCCTGTTTCTGCCCTTTCTCTTTGCCTCATAAAGGGCAAGGTCTGCGGCATTAACAAGTTTGGCTGGCGTATCCGAGTCACTGTCAGCACAGGCAATGCCTACGCTGACGGTGACACATTCGTCGGGGATTTGCTCGAACCTCTTGCTTGATACTGACGTGAGTATTCTTGAAGCAGGCTGCAAGGCTTGGTTCTTATCTGTTTCAGGTAATAGAGCAACGAACTCCTCGCCACCCCATCGTGCGATGGTATCTGCTTCCCTCAGAGCCTGGTGTATGAGCTGTCCAACCTCCTTTAAAACCGAATCCCCTGCCTCATGACTATATAAATCGTTCACTCTCTTGAAGTGGTCTATATCGATCATAAGACAGGTTAGGGGTCGCATGTATCTTTTACTCTTCTTTAACTCCTTCTCAAGAATAGTCTCAAAACGCCTCCTGTTGAAGAGATTAGTGAGGGGATCTGTAATGGCCAGCAGCTCGAATTTCACCAAGAGCTCCTCCATCTGCTTGTTTCTCTCCCTCAGTTCGTCCTGAAGGGCCTTGGTCCTCAAAGCAGCATATATCTTTGCATTCAGTTCGCTTTCATTGTAGGGCTTGGGGAGATGGTCGTCGGCGCCGGCCTCAATTGCCGAGACCTTGTCCTCCAGGGAACTCTTGATGGTGAGCATAATTATGGGAATCGGTTTGGTTTCGTTGTTGAGTTTCAGCCAGCGGCATACCTCGTTTCCGCTAATGTCAGGCAGAACAAGGTCGAGCAGCATGACATCCGGCTGGGTAGTCTTTGCAAGCTTAATTGCTGACGCACCGTCCTGTGCCCACTGGACCTCATAGCCGTTCCTTTCAAGAAATTCCTTCGTGACATCGGCCTGTGGTTTACTGTCTTCTACAAGGAGAATTCTTGCTTTTGCCATTTAAGTGATACTTAACCATAATCCCCGGCAAATTTCAAC
>DMNE01000060.1:0-5442 GCA_003453735.1 Nitrospiraceae bacterium
TTTCGGATCATCTACCACTGGGATCTGGAAGGCCGGATGTTAAGTATAATTGCGATGACTTGCAAAAAGAGCATTCCCAGCATTGCCATGATTCATCCTGCTTCTGACTGGATCGAAAGAGAAATCCATGACTACTTTGCCGTTCAATTTACTGGTCGGGAGTTGCCGCCACTCTTATTAAATCCTGAAGATTCACCCGGGATTTTCCTTGATCACCCTCGAACCGAGCATGAAAAAGGAAAGGGAAAAGAAAAATGAGTTTTACTATTCCTTTAGGGCCCTATCATCCTTCGTTGGAAGAACCCTTTAAGTTAGAAGTAAAATGTCAGGGTGAGATTGTCCAAGATGCCACCATGCATATCAAATTCAATTTTCGTGGAGTAGAATGGCTTGCACAGAGACGTAATTACAGCCAAACCGTTGCTTTAGTCGAGCGAATGTGCGGCATTTGCTCAAACTTGCATACGCTGACTTTCTGCAGAGCGGTGGAACAATTAGCTGGATTGTCCGTTCCGACAAGAGCTCAATATATTCGTGTGATTATCGCGGAACTTGAAAGACTTACCTCCCATGCGTTGTGGGCTGGCGTTGCCGCCGAGATCATAGGTTTCCAGACGGTGTTTATGACATGCCTTGGTTTGCGCGAGCGTTTGATGGATATCCTTGAAATTATTTCTGGCAACCGTATTCATAAGGGAATGAATTGCATTGGAGGAGTAAACCGGGAAATATCAAATCCTGAAACAGTTTTGGATATCGTGAGATGGATCCGGCAACAGGTGGAGGAAAAAGTAATTCCCATTTTTGCCACGGATCGGACAATACGCGCCAGGTGCATAGGAATAGGTGTCCTGACAAAAGAAACGGCTATCGATTGGGGTGTTGTCGGGCCGACTGCCCGGGCCTCGGGCGTGTCCACAGATATACGGCGTTCGGCCGCCTATGCTGCCTACGACCAACTGGAATTCAAAGTGCCCGTTGAAACTTCGGGTGATGTATTTTCACGAGTAGTGGTTCGCTTGCTTGAAATGGTTGAAAGCTGCCGTATGATCGAGCAGGCGTTCAAGCAGATGCCGCCCGGGCCAATCCGGGGACCCAAATTTGTGGAGGTACCGCCAGGGGAAACAGTTGTTCGGTCCGAGGCCCCCCGTGGAGAAGTCTTTTACTATGTTGCCTCTGATGGCTCAGATGTTCCAATGCGGGTGAAAATCCGCACACCGAGTCTGGTGAATATGCCAGCCGTGAGGTTGATGGTCCTGGGAGCCAATCTTGCTGATGTTCCACTTATCAATGCCTCGATTGACCCATGCTACTCGTGTACCTGTAAGTGAAAAAATCATATGAGGAAATATTAAATGTTGTCAGAAAGAGATTTACAGCGATACGAGAGACAAATAAGAATCTTTGAGAAGGAAGGGCAGGAAAAGCTTAAGAAGGCAAAAGTCTTTATCGGCGGGGCCGGAGGCTTGAGTGCCTCCATATCGTTATACCTGGCTGCAGCAGGGATTGGCAGGATCAGGATCGTTGATCATGACACTGTGAAGTTGAGTAATTTAAACAGGCAAGTATTGTATGTGGATGATGATTTGGAAAAAAGGAAGTCCGATTGTGCAAGAGAAAGGCTGAAAAGATTAAACCCGAATATCGAGGTCGAGGCTTTTAGCGAAACGATCAATGAAAAAAATATTGACAAACTTGTCGCTGACTTTGGCCTCATTGTGGATGCATTGGATAATTTCCCTGCAAGGTACCTGTTGAACAGGGCTGCTCACGTAAAGAATGTCCCCCTTTTTCACGGGGCCGTAGAAGGATTTTACGGGCAAGCAACAACCATTGTTCCCGGGCAAACCGCTTGTTTGAAGTGTATATTCCCTGTTGCACTAGTCCCATCTGCCGTTCCAACCATCGGCTCGTTCTGTGGCTTTATCGGGTGTATTCAGGCGACAGAAATAATCAAATATATCACTGGGATTGGTAATCTCTTGGAGAATAAGCTCTTGATTCTGGATGGACTAAATTGGACTATGGAAGAAATTGAGGTTGAAAAAAACCCCATGTGTGAAGATTGCAGAAAGTGGTAGATCGCATTTTGAAGATAAAAGTGAAATTCTTCGCATCTTTTAGGGAGCTTTTTGGGGAAAGGCAAAGAGAGGTCGAGCTCCAAAATGGGAGCAATATGATGGACCTTTTAAATCTCTTGTGTGATTCTTCTAAGCGCCGGGCAGGAATATTCGATGGTAATGAGCTTAAACCTTATCTGGCAATCTTGAAGAACGGAGAACACATTCATCACCTAAACGGTCTTGAAACGAAGCTTGATGACGGCGACACCGTTGTCATATTTCCTCCTGTGGGTGGTGGCTAAGAATATCAATGAGGTTCCGTCCCCGTGTTCTTGAAGGCACCGTTTTATCGATGTGATGCTTCACTCTATTGCGCTGAATGGTTCATTTTTCAATACCCAGCGAAGTGCAAGAGTGTTACAATGGCCGAGTGGTCCGAATACGCTAAATTTTTTGCAGGTCTTATATCCATTGTTAACCCGATCGGATCCGTTCCCCTCTTTCTCAGTTCGACGACTGGGCAAACCCGTGATGACCGTAAACGGACAGGGTTTTTCACTCCAATTTCAGTGATGGCGGTCCTCATGACTGTCCTTGTCCTTTTGAAATCGAGAGAGGTTTTGAAGAGGAGCAAAAATGGGAAATTGGAAGGATACTTATAAGGAACGGCTAACCACTGTCGAAGAAGCAGTCAAGGTTGTCAAATCTGGAGATTGGATTGTCTTTTCTATGGCCTGTGGGGAACCAAGACTATTGCCGGGGGAACTCCTAAAAAGGGCTGAAGAACTGAGAAATGTCAGGATTATGCATATGGTTCCGATGGGTGAAGCCCACTACTGCAAGCCCGAGTATGCCTTGAGTTTTAGACATGTTGCCTTTTTTGCCGGTGGACCGACTAGGGAGGCCATTTGGGACAATAGGGCCGATTATATCCCATGCCTCTTCAACCAGGTTCCTTCCCTTTTTGGAAAGATNNTCCCGTGGACATCGCCATGATCACCGTTTCGCCTCCGGATGGCAGCGGATTTTGCAGCCTCGGGGTTTCCGTTGATTATACGAAAAGAGCAGTTGAATGTGCGAAGGTAGTTATTGCGGAAGTTAATCCTACCATGCCTCGGACGCATGGGGATTCTTTTGTTCATGTCTCCGATATCCATTACATTATCGAGGTCGACCAGCCCATCTACGAACTGAAAAAAGCGGGGCTCACCGATGTCGAGATAAGAATTGGAAAATACATCGCTGGATATATTGAGGATGGTTGTTGTCTCCAGCTCGGAATCGGTGGAATCCCGAACGCGGTCCTTGCCAATCTCAACAACTTTAAGGAACTGGGAATCCATTCTGAGATGATCTCCGATGGCGTGAAGGACCTGGTTGAAAAAGGGGTCATCACGGGAAAGAAGAAGACACTCCATAAGGATAAGATCGTTGTCTGTTTCCTGATGGGGTCACGTGAGTTTTACAAATGGGTGGATGATAATCCGATGATTGAGACGCAACCCGTTGACTATACCAATGACCCCTATGTCATTGCTCAGAACAGAAACATGGTTTCCGTCAATTCGGCCCTTGAGGTTGATCTCCTCGGACAGGTCTGTGCGGAGACGATCGGCCCCCGCCATTTCAGCGGTGTAGGGGGGCAGGTCGATTTTGTGAGAGGGGCAAGACTGTCAGAGGGAGGAAAGGCGTTCATTGCATTACCCAGTAGCGCTCAAGGGGGGGAAATTTCGAGAATCGTCCCTACCTTAAAAGAGGGCGCAGCAGTGACAACATCGAGAAATACCGTCGATTATGTAGTGACCGATTATGGGGTGGCGGCCCTGAGAGGCAAAACCGTCAGGGAAAGGATGAAAACCCTTATCAACGTTGCCCATCCAAAATTTAGAGAAGAACTGGAAAAAAAGGCATTCGAGATATATCACGTCCTGTTGTGACAGGTTGCCAAAATATTTTGGCACGACTTTGGCTTATTAGAACAATAAGAAAGGATAGGACCCACCCGGTGGAGCAAAAGATCGAGAGGGAAGGGGAATCGATCGTCTATCCTGAGTGGAAAAAGAAAACAGTGGTCATGTGCGAACGGAATATCCTTTGAGAAAAGGGTGGTATCCTTCAAAGAGTTCTGAAACAGATAGATTGTCACAATCCGAAACTGTCTCAATTTGGTGGAGCAGATTGCAGTTGGGCATGTGAGAAAGCAATCACAAAAGCAGGGACGGTCAGGTCGGGAGTGGAACAGTTGCTGGTCTCTATTCTCCTGGCCGCAGGGATTCTTTGGATTGCACTTTACAACCTATATATAAGCCAACATCTGCATTGGTACGGCTTGTTTCTTTTCTTCGGAATACCCTTCGTTATTGGGCTAATAGTTTATTACAGTTGGAAAATGATGAGGTATATCAGGGGGTCTTATTCTTTTTGAGGAAGGATTAGAGTGCGATCTATTTCGATAATGCAACAATTTCCAGGGCGAAATCTGACCTTCTGAATGGGGTAGCGGTTTAGTGAAGCGCCCTGTCAGGCGCTGAAGGCAGCCATACCCGATAATAAGAAGAAGAGGTAGGGGTAACGGCTTAGCCAGCGGGCGGCAAGCGACATGGCAGATCACATTCCTTCCCATCCGGCACCAGAATGCACCGGAAGGAGGATATTGCTTGTGGACGACGAACAGGAGCAACTTTCTGTTTATGAACAGGCGCTGAGAGAAGAAGGCTACCTCGTCCTTTGCGCACGCAATGGCAAAGAGGCCTTAAGATGCCTTGAGGCATCACCCTTCGATCTCGTTATTCTCGATGTCGTGATGCCGGTGATGGACGGAATCGAGGCCCTTGGGAAGATCGTCTCCCGTTATAGGAAAATGCCTATCATTCTTCACAGCAGCTACCCTCATTATCACACAGATTTCATGACCTGGTTAGCCGATGCCTTTGTGGTTAAATCATCCGATCTTTCAGTATTGAAGGAAACCGTCAAGGCATTGTTGAAAGGAAGGCTGAAATGAACAGCCGTTTCTGTGAGGGACACAGGGATCGAGTGCGCTGAGGCGTAAGCAACATGAAGGACACAATTGATCTGATACTCACACGATTCTTTTCAAGGAGGTCTGTATGGCTACGAAAGTTGCAATTAACGGATTCGGAAGGATTGGAAGGCTCGCCTTTCAAGCAATGGTGGAGCAGGGGCTTGTTGGAAAAGAGTTCGATGTCGTTGCTGTCGTGGATGTAAGCACCGATGCGAAATATTTTGCCTACCAATTAAAGTATGATTCCATCCACGGTCGATTTCCCAAAGCCCTTTCTACAGAGAAGAGCAGCCCGTCTGTAGAAGAGGACGACATTCTGGTCGTCGATGGGCACAAGATCAAATGCGTGGCCGC
>DMNE01000060.1:5487-6493 GCA_003453735.1 Nitrospiraceae bacterium
AAAAGGTGATCATCACAGCACCCGCAAAAGGCGATGCAAAGACCGTTGTGATGGGTGTCAATGAGGGGGAGTATGATCCCAAGAAGCATCATATCCTCTCGAATGCATCGTGTACGACCAACTGTCTTGCTCCTCTCGTCCACGTAATCCTGAAGGAAGGGATTGGCATCCAGACTGGTTTGATGACGACGATCCATTCTTATACCGCTACGCAGAAACCCGTGGATGGTCCTTCGAAAAAGGATTGGAGGGGAGGCAGGGCAGCAGCCATCAACATCATCCCTTCGACAACGGGTGCCGCGAAAGCGGTGGGCGAGGTACTCCCTGCTGTGAAGGGGAAGTTGACCGGGATGGCCTTTCGCGTTCCGACCCCGGACGTTTCGGTGGTCGATTTAACCTTTCTTTCCTCGAAGGACAGCTCCATCGAAGAGATCGACGCCCTGATGAAGAAGGCCTCGGAGTCCTACCTGAAGGGAATCCTGGAGTGCAGCCGGGAAGAACTTGTTTCGACCGACTTTATTCACTCGGACCGTTCCTCCATCTACGACTCCCTGGCAACGGTTCAGAATAACCTCAAAGGAGAGAAACGATTCTTCAAGATCGTCTCTTGGTACGATAACGAATGGGGATATTCGAATCGTGTGGTTGATCTTCTTCGGTATATGGTGTCCAAGAAGGCTTGAGAATTAAAATCCCTCCCAACCTCCCTTTGCCAAAGGGAGGGGAGAAGGATGGGTTTGGAATAGCGTCCTCACCACAACAGGACAGCCGAAAAAGATGCGATAACCTGTGATTCGGACATAAGACCACAGACCTCAGACATCAGACCCAGAACCGACAAAGGCCTGAGAGTGCCTAGGAAGAGGAGAGGAAATGGGGGGTATAGAAGCAAATTCCTCCTCTATGTGGAGTGGAATAGGGGTAATCTTAGCCTGTAAAAAGTCTGATGTCTAACGTCTGATGTCCAGTGTCTGGATTGCAGGCGGTAACGTCTCCTAATAACGAA
>DMNE01000447.1:0-9803 GCA_003453735.1 Nitrospiraceae bacterium
CTCGCACAAGCCGACTCAATTCAGCGGATGCATGCGTCTGTTGGCCGTCACCGCCGATGATCATGAACATGAGTCCCCGGTGAGATCGGAGGTGTGCAGCTGCGCCCATAAGTCTGTCCAGTCCCTTCACAGGGGCGAATCTGCCGACATAAAGAACAACAAACTGGGCATCCTGAAGCCCCAGTTCCTTTCGCGCCAGATCCCTCATCACTGGTTGAAATCGTTCGAGGTTGACTCCGCAGGGTACCACGCCAATCTTCTCGCCCGGCACACTATAGTATTTCGCAAGCAGATTTTTTTCCCTCTCCGTTGCGGTGAGAATCCGATCGCTCGTGTGGGCCAGTCTCTTTTCAGCGATCAAACGGACCGCCGGTTCTCTCTCCTGACCACAGGCGATTCGCTTTGCTATGCCGGTCGTGTGGAACATCACGATGTGAGGTGCATACCATCGGTCTTGCGCGAGACGCCCCACCCTGCCTGATAGCCAGTAGTGGCTGTGGATAAGGTCATAGCAGACATCATTACCCGTAATATACTCTTCGAGCGACAAAAACACTTTCGGCAGATGCCCTGAGAGCATGCTTTTTGTGACTTGCCCGTTGTATCCGATCCCCAAATGGATAAGGCGCACATTCTCAGACAAAATCAGCTCAGGGCTCAGCCTCCCGCTGTCCGCGCAGGTGTAAATGTCGACACTGTGTCCTGCTTTCCCAATTTCATGGGAAAGTTCACGGATGTAAACGCTCATGCCGCCCGTGTCCGCAGTCCCTAGCTCGCCGAGAGGGCTTGAATGGATACTGAGCGCAGCGATCCGCAGTGGTCGGATATTGGTAACCATATTGCGCCCATTCCGACCCGGATCTGAAACGATAACGGAGGAAGTCATTTAAGAATGACCTCGCAGTGATGAAGCTTGACCGGATGCCCGGCAAGGCGGTCTTTGTACCTCTCGCTACCCCGAAGAAAACTATACTTTTTTCGGCCTAGCATTATACTCTCCCGTATGCTGAAGACCGTGTTCAGAAGTCCAACGCTGAGGTGGCTAAAGCGTCGGTGATACCCGTTATTGTATAGATAGATCGTGGAGTTATAGTCAAAACACATTGCCACCGCGGCAGGTATATCGTTCACGTCGAGAAAAAACAGCTTTAAGAGCCCGGCACTGGCCATTCCAACTGCTAAGGACCTGAAGAAGGACTCGACAGTGGCAGTCATAAAGGTCGCCTTTTCTGCCCGATTGGACCGAAAGAGAGCCATAAAAGTGTCCATTGCAACAGACACATCCGTCTCGTCCTCGATAATTCGCAATTTGACATGGCCGGCACTTTCCAAACGTCTAAGCTTCCGACGTGTCTCATGCCGCTCCTTTCCCGACAGGAGGTCGAGGTATTCTTCCCACGTCTTTGGCAGGTCCATTTCATAAAGCACATCCACTGGCTCACTGGAGACGTGGCAACCGAGCGATGTGGAGTATGTTCTGAGGCAAGAGAGCACTGTCGAATCTTCGCGGATGCGTCCTACGTCAAGACGACCGATCCCCTCACGCCTGAGGTGGTCGAAAAGGCCCAAGAAAAACTCCCGTTCCCGTGAGGGCGCAACAATAAAGTCACTGTAATCGATTATGTCAACGTCGTTGATGAGATACACAGTGTCCCCGCTGACCACGAGCGGGGCCAGACCAAGAAGCACGTCACGTTGCCTTACGACATAGAGATGCGTCTTCGGGATCTCTCCGAAATGCGACCACCAAACAGCGAGCCATGGCGGAAGCATAAACAAACAGTCCCATTTCAACGTACTGCCCGCATCATGCCAGTAACGCTGTAGATGCTGTAGCGGCTCGATGGTTACAGGTCCGGCGGGAGTAACGACGTCAAATGCATCTTTCATGGTCTTAGGAGTCCTTCCCAGACATAACTCTTCATTCCCTTACGGGGAATGCTATCTTCTATCCGATTCCGAGAGATCACGAGACGAGCCGCCACTGGGCCCCCTCCTGGGCGTCATCGACTTCGATCTTCACCCGTTTGAGGCAGCTACGGATCGCATCTGCTTCTCGCCACTGATTATTTTCCCTGAGCAGAGTTCTTAATGCAAGTATTTCTTCCACAAGCGGTGCAAGACACTCACGACGGGTTCTCGGCGTGGAGGCAAGCCGCATTCCCAAGAGAACGATGAACTGGCGAAGGATCTCCCTTGCCTGTGGAATGTAATCGAGGTTCTCCTTCTGCTGCTGAGCCTGCCAGATAAGACTGTCGAAGTCCAGGACAGCGTTCGCAGCATCCTGTGCATCATCGTCAAGGCCCCTGTGAAACGCGACTTCGAGGGCACGCACGGTATCCAAGAAGTCCGCCTCTCCATACGCGGATACAGGCGTCACTGCAGGTATCTCAGAGGGCTTTTCTGTGAGAACGGCACCAGCATCTCGCCCTGACAATACGCTGAGAGGAAACCTCTCCCCTCTCAGAAAGGTCCTTTTAGATGCTCGGCACCGCAGTGTCACCGTGCCTATACCCTTTATCGAGACTTCTTCCCTGTCGAGGTCTATGATACAGGCCGTGTGTTCATCGAGACCGAGAATGCTCACATCCTCTGGAAGCATGGAATCGAGAGTCCTGAAGCGCTTCTCCCCCATAAAGCAAAAGCGGGTGTCATGAGTCCCGCCCTCGGCGTTGTTCCAATGAGGGACCACAACGGTATTCAGTCCAAAGTGACTTAGCATGTCGAGGCCTTCCGCCCAGTGTAACTCTTGACCGACCTTGTAAATCTCGTACACAGGCAGTGTAAACCGCCCTATTGTGAGCGCCGCTGCACTGGCCGCCACAAGACACGCGCCACTTTCGATCCGCTGTATGAGTATCTCGGGGATGGGAGTCCCCCGCCACTGCCGCAGGGCATACGTTGGGCTCCCGGGACCGACGAGCAGGTAATCAACATCTTTCAGCATGCGGAATGCCTGCTCCGCTTCGAAGGCCGGAATGTCTTTAGACTTAAACGACACCACCGACATTGGATGGCCGACTTTGAGGCGGAAATACTCTACTGCCTTTCGGGACAACTGATCAGCATTCAACTGGAACCCCGCAGGCGTATCAAGAAAAAACGCTTTTGAATCGCTGCCTAGACGCATGAAAATCTCCTTATGAACCTCGACCATTGTGGCAGTAAGTTCACCTGAACCCATGAGAGCGACCATACCCTTTTTTAATGACACACCAAGTTCTCCCGTCTCCAAAACGCATTCTGCGTCGATATCCTTCCCGCGCACGAAAGCGCGGGCTTCATGTTGCTATCGCCGCAATGCGGGAGTATCATCTTTCACTACTTCCTTGTAATAGCGGAGAGCAAAGAACACTGCCCAACTCCAGGCCTCTTTCATAAAAACTAAGCTCTAATTTCTTGAGAGGTTTCTTCTGTCTCACTCGCGAGTTCCCCTCTCTTCTGAAAGATCTACACATCCTCACTCTTGTCCGAGATAGTTTTTTGAAACCCCCCGATCTGAGTAATATAGTTGTAACGAGAAAAATAATACCCATATCGGAAGGCTATATGTAAGTTTACCAGTATTTTTAGCCAAATTCTATCGCTTTTTCGCTGATGGATTTTGAAAAGGCAGTGAACGAGACAAAAGCAGAGTATAAGACAAAAGGGTTCACCTGTCGTGGGCAGTTTGTGTCATTGCTTTTCTGTCACTTTGGACGGCACCGTGAAGACTCAACAGGGTTGCCGAAACGGTCGGTTTCGGTAACCGCCAGATGGTCGGCGTTGAAGTCGATANNTGCGAGACTTGATGAGGACTTCCGCCATGCTCACCGCCACGAACACTGGCCTGCCCTTGCAGTCTTTCAGAAAACGGTAATTGATCGCTTGCCAGTCCTGCTCGTCGCTGGAGAGATTTCTGCCGATCGCTGCCCCCAGGGCTTCATGACCGTAGGGAAACCAGATACCCTTGAAGGTAAGATACTTGCCGTATTCCGTGAGGGCGTCAGGAAGACGAAGCCGAAGCGTAGGAGAGAGTATCCCAAATCAAAGTATTTGGCTCTGATACCTATTCAAAAACGGTCGCACACTAGGCCAGTCCAAAAATGCGATTTCACCCTACCTGCAGGTCTCACCTTCTCTCAAGTCATGTTAGAGTGGTGTGCACTGTACTAAGACGTTGCAAATATAAAGAAATCTGGTTAACATAAAAAGCTTATTTCGGTTATTCTAGTTTTAGAGAGGATGGTGGCGATGCCATATAAAGCATGGTTTCAATGCATCAATCATCAGTGCAACACGAGCTATCCCCTTAACTCCATCGTCTATCGCTGCAAAATCTGCGGCTCGTTGTTGGAAGTGCAGCATGACATGCGCGCCCTCAACCGCCGTGATGCCAAGGCGTGGATGAAGCTGTTTGAGGACCGCTACAAGTCTACCCAGTGGCCCTATGGCTCAGGCGTGTGGGGCAAAAAAGAATGGGTTCTTCCTCAGATCGATAACAACAACATCGTCTCGCTCTATGAGGGAGGCACCAACCTTTTTTGGGCCGAGCGCTTCGGCAAGATACTGGGACTGGAGAATCTATGGATCAAACTCTGTGGCAACTCCCATAGCGGTTCGTTTAAAGATCTCGGCATGACAGTTCTCGTCTCGCAGGTTAAGCAAATGATCAGCGAAGGTGCGCCAATTCAGGCGATCGCCTGCGCGTCCACGGGCGACACTTCTGCTGCGTTGGCTGTCTTCTGCGCTGCTGCCGGCATCCCATCGATTGTGCTGCTGCCGAAGGGCAAGATCTCTGTCGCACAGCTCGTCCAGCCCATCGCAAGCGGTGCGCTGGTGTTGTCGCTGGACACGGACTTCGACGGCTGCATGCGCGTTGTGCAGGAGATAACTCAGGACGAGACGATATACCTGGCGAATTCCATGAATTCGCTTCGTATCGAGGGTCAGAAGACCGTCGGCATCGAGATCGTCCAGCAATTCGATTGGGAGGTTCCCGACGTTATCATCATCCCCGGCGGCAACCTGGGCAACGTTTCTGCTCTCGGCAGCGGATTGCTCATGATGCACGACCTAGGTCTGATCGCCAAACTGCCGCGTCTCGTTGTTGCCCAGGCAGAACTCGCCAATCCGCTCTACCGCTCCTATCTTAAGAACTTCGAGACCTTCGAGCCGATCCAGGCCCAGAAGACGTTGGCCAGCGCCATCCAGATCGGAAACCCCGTTAGCATACAGAAGGCGATCCGCACACTGAAACAGTTCAATGGCATCGTCGTAGACGCAACGGAGCAGGAACTGGCCGATGCAGCCGCCCTCGGTGATACCACGGGAATGTTTAACTGCCCCCACACCGGCGTCGCCCTCGCGACTTTGATAAAACTGATCAACGCCGACAAAATCGATAGATCCGAGCACGTCGTGGTCATCTCCACGGCGCATGGCCTCAAGTTTACCGACTTCAAGGTTCAATACCACGAGGGTACGCTTGACTTCCCCTGCCGTTTCGCCAACAAGCCGATTGAGCTACCGCCACGGGTGGATGCTGTCAAGGAAGCTCTTCGGAACGCCCTGCAGAAGAGGAGTAAGAATTAGATTAGATTTATAGATTTAAATGTATTAATTATATTTTCGTCAATAACCAATTTAAGTTTGCTTGGTTGACTCCACCGACCACTTTTTGCTCCCTGCGATGGGATGGGTCTCGTAGGTAGCGGGGTCGACTTGCCTCACCCGCTCTACCCTTATTTCTAAACAGCTGATCTTTAGGATAGGATCCTGCAGTTTTCTTCAACAGGCACTCTGCCTGACTTAAACCTGTTAATGGGCGTTTCCTCTTTACGGTATCCGAGCGCTACAGAAACAACAAATCTAAGATCTTCAGGAACGCCTAAAAGGCTTCTTATTACATCATCTACACCCCTTACGTAACCTATTGGACAGCTACCCAAACCATATGCCTGGGCAGTCAGCATAAGATAGACCATCAAGGCCCCAATACAGGGTAATCTCATAGGGGTTAGGCTCTCATGGATATAAACGAAGGCAACGGCAGGTGCATGAAAGAAATGAAGGCTCCCTTTCAATATATAATCATTTTTTAACCCCATTTCCATTAGATATGGCCTGAATTCACGGAAGAGCTCAGCACTCCTTTTGGTGTATTTCTCAGGTACCATGCCAGAATAAGAGGCTCCGAATGTCCTTTTACCATCCTTGGCCACCTCGTCAATTAATCGGCGGAGTTCTTTTGTTTTTGCACCGTTTGTTGCATATATCTCCCACGGTTGTATATTACTACCTGAAGGTGAATTTATAGCCACTTTCAGTAACTCCCTGAGGAGGGCATCTGAAATAGGTTTATCCGAGAATGCCCTTGTTACCTTCCTAATCTTTAGCGCCTCTAAAAGTTCCATAGTCACCTCCTGTCGATAAGATTCTTTGTGGCTTAGTTCCTCCCTACAGTGCCCCCTCCCAGCAGAACGACCTCTTACCGCTCTTCGATCGGTGCGAATATAGGATTTCTCTCCGCTCGCAACTTCTTCCATACTCTTTAAAGAGAAGCTGGCTTGATGTTCTGGTTCAGCCGAAAGAAGTTTGTTGGATCATACTTGTTCTTAAGCGTCGCCAGCCTATTATACTTGGCCCGACCATACGCCGCCTTGACCCTGTCTTCCCCTTCCTCTCCGAGGAAGTTCACATAGACACCTCCCGTCGAGAAAGATCTCATTGCAACTTCAAAATCGCGCGTCCACCTCATATGCTCCTCCGCCTCCTTGGGATCTTCCCACCTTGTGACAATATTGAGTACGCATAGGGCATCACGATGGCTGAAGGCCATCTCGTCTTCGCCAACTCTGCCCACGGCGCCTTCAAGGTGCTGCAAATGTACCTGGGACAGAGGTGATGTAATGTCCGCAGCATGTGCAGAGAGCAGCTCAATCGCCTCATCGCTCAGGCTCATCAGATGGGACGATTTCCAGTAGTTCTGGAGGCCCGCAGGTGAGCCGGAATCAAGCATCGACTGCAGTTCAGTGTAGTGCATTATCCTCACTGCGTCCTCAATTGGCGGGCCAAATACTCTAAGAGGCTTTACCACCTTTTCCCCCACTTCAATACGTCCTGTGTAACATACGTGGATAGCTATCACGGGAGACCCGTGAAAAAATCTATGGAGGAATGGAGTTGGCGAAGATGCTATATATGCGAACATCGTGGTGAGCTCATCGGGGATGTCAGCGATGTAGTCACGATAAAAACGCAGGATCTCACGCGCCTTCACCGCGGGATGATACACAGTGCCTGCCAGCACGAGACCGACCTTATGGAGCCGATATTCAAATTCGGTTACGATGCCGAAGTTGCCTCCTCCACCCCTTACACCCCAGAAAAGTTCCTGGTTTTCTTCAGCACGGGCTGTTAGGAGTCTCCCATCGGCAGTGACAACATTAACCGAAAGGAGGTTGTCACACGTCACTCCAAACTTGCGCATGAGCCAGCCGATACCTCCACCTAGAGTTAGTCCAGCAATTCCCGTTCGCGAAACGATCCCGCCTGTGGTTGCCAAGCCATAGAACTGGGTCGCGCGATCCAATTCTCCCCAGTTCAGGCCTGCCTGAGCCCGTGCGGTACAGAACGCAGGATTCACCTCGATCTCCTTCATCCTCGAAAGGTCTATCACCATGCCGCCATTACAGACCGAGGTTCCCGCAACGTTGTGCCCTCCACTGCGCACCGCAACGAGGAGATCGTGCACACGCGCAAAATACACTGACTCAATCACATCATCAACATTCTTGCAAAAGACAATCATAGCTGGATACCTGTCTATCATTCCATTCCATATCCTGCGGGCCCTGTCATAACCCTCATCACTCGGCCTGATTAACTCTCCGTGCAGAGACTCTCCAAATGCCCTCACGGTCTCTTCGGCAAGGACTGTGCCCATGACATTGATGACTCTACGGTCTGGCATAACGTGCACCTACATAAAGTATATCAGACCGCCACATGTCATAGACACATAGCAGAGCACAGCGAATACCTCACAAGGAAAAACCAACGACAAGATGTGTACTGACATTCGCAAGACCGGACACACCACTAAATTCCCTGAATCAGCTATGGCAGCTTGCAGCATTCCTGCTGTATCGATAAGTTTGATTAGCATTATTGTGAATTTGTTGTCAATATTACGATAAGGTCGTAGGATAGAAATTCAAGCTTGAAAAGCACTCTCAAAACAGCCAAAAGTGGTCTCAAGAACGATAACTATCCTCCTCGCAGTTGTACCGCACGCAAAATCCTATTTCTCGAACCCCTTTTGCAATGTGAATTCCGTTGAATACGCAAGACGTCATTTGCTATATTCATCCATGGGGAAGGCTTCGAGGAGAAAAAAGGGGTTAATTAATGAAACTCTAACCAGTCAGGGCAGACACAAAAAGGAATCAAGAACCTGTCAGGAGCCGCCATCAAAAGGCGGTTTGCATAGGATGACCTCATTACTGGTGTATATCCCGATTCTCATTTTACTGTTTGTCTGCTTTGCAGCATATTTCAACGCCCTTTCTGGCGATTTCGTTTATGACGATGAGCTCCAGATAGTGGACAATCCATGGCTGAGAGATATAAGAAATATGCCGACGATCTTCTCCAAGAGTGTCTGGAGCTTCCAGCCAGAGGTAAGCACCTCAAACTACTACAGGCCCCTGATGCACTTTGTTTACCTGTTCAATTATCATCTTTTTGGACTGAAACCGTGGGGTTTTCATCTGGTCAATATCCTCTTTCATTGTGGCGTATCAGTTCTTGTATTTCTGGTCATACAGAAAATTCTGACTGAGCAGAATGTCTCACAGCCCTCGATATATCTTTCTCCTCCATTCATAGCTGCTTTACTCTTTGCGTCACATCCCATCCATACCGAAGCGGTTACATGGATCGCTGGATTGCCGGATGTGGCATTCACATTTTTTTATCTTCTTTCCTTTTATCTTTATGTCAGGTCAAAAGCCATACTGTCGGGTAGCTATCTACTTTCTGTCGTGTGCTTTGCCTTTGCAGTGTTTTTCAAGGAGCCTGCTCTGACGTTGCCACTGATTCTTTTCACATATGATTTCGTATTTCGGGAAGGACAAACCCGTTTGCTGGATTATGTAAAAAAATATCTCTCCTACCTCCTTATTGGAGTGGGTTATCTAACATTAAGGATTCTCGCCCTCGGAGGGTTCGCTCCTGAGAAGAGGCATGTAACCGTAAGCGCTTACCAATATGTTATCAATGTTTTCCCCCTTTTCGTTCGGTATCTTGAAAAACTTCTCCTCCCGATCAATCTCAACGCCTTTTATGTTTTTCACCCGATAGCCTCGCTTTATGAGGTGGAGGGAGCTTCTTCCTTAATGGCTACTGTGCTCTTTATGCTCCTCTTTCCTATCGCCCTTAAGAAAAATAGGGCTGTCTTCTTGGGTCTCTTATTAGTGACTGTGCCACTCGTGCCCGTCCTTTACATCCCTGCATTAGGAGAAAATACCTTCACAGACCGATACCTTTACTTGCCCTCGGTTGGATACGTGCTTCTTCTGGCGATCTTTTTATCATGGGTCAGGGTGAGGTTGCCGCGTGCAGCCAAGAACATCGTGATAATCTTCTTAATGACTATGGGCTTATACACCGTTGGAACTATAAGCAGGAATAGCGTCTGGAAGGATAATTCTAACCTTTGGTCAGATACGGTCAGGAAGTCACCCGATAGCACAATGGCTCATAATAATAGCGGTCTTGCATACGCATTTAAAGGCCAATTGGATATGGCAATTGCTGAA
>DMNE01000447.1:9935-10212 GCA_003453735.1 Nitrospiraceae bacterium
CTGAATCCCGATTTCGCAATGGCTCATTACAACCTTGGTAACGCATACGAATCGAAAGGTCAATTGGATATTGCAATTGCTGAATATCAAATAGCATTACGCCTAAAGCCTGATTACGTAGAGGCTCATAATAATCTAGGTCTTGTATATGAATCGAAAGGCCAACTGGATATGGCAATTACTGAGTACCAAACAGCATTACGCCTGAAGCCTGGTTACATAGAGGCTCATTATAATCTTGGTCTTGTGTACAAATCGAAAGGTCAATTGGATATGG
>DMNE01000447.1:10231-11351 GCA_003453735.1 Nitrospiraceae bacterium
TACCAAACAGCATTACGCCTGAAGCCTGATTTAGCAGAGGTTTATTATAACCTGGGGCTTATCTATGTGAAAAAGGGACTAAAGAATGAGGCAATAAGGGAATTCCAGGCAGCGTTAAGCTTAAGACCAACTGACTCAATAGCTCGCCAAGCTCTTGACACCATCACTAAATGAGATCTTCATGCGACCACTCAAAAACTGTAAAGCGTAATCTGCGACATATATCTAAGTCGACTCTATGCCTTAGCTATTGATTTACAGACGAAAGAAACACCAGTCGCTAGTTCGCCCGGTACTTAGTTCAATAAGGGCCTTCAGCAAGAAATGTTTATTACGGCATGTACTGCACAAAATCAGGCCCTCGGAAAAGTGAAAGGTTTCAACCAGTACTTGAGAGTACCGTATTCCCCACAAAAAAACAATCAAGCAGCAAGCCTGATGTTTTTAGATTTGCTGAAGTCCAGTCTTTTTATCAGGAATTTCGTGAAGATAGCGTTTTGGGATGAACCTGAGAGAAATTCAGGGAAGCTATTTCGCAGGGCGATAGAAGTAACGAATTCAGAAGGGGGGATACCGGGGCGGATCGTGCGAATCCAGGAGTTGAAATGAGCCCAGACGAGAGCGGGACACGAAACAGCAAGGAACTGAAGAAGCCCCTGAGCAATAAGACCGATCTGGATAAAGCGATGATAGGCATTGAGTTTTCTTCTGACCTTGTTGCGATAGCGATCTGATTTTCTGTGCAGGTATTGGTCTCCGGAAGCNNGTACGGAGGGCCTGTTTAAAGGAGACCTCGATCTTAAAGCGGAGACCGTAGAGTCGAATAATCTCCACGGGATGCAAAGACAGATCTGTAGAGACAAACAAAGAAGACCCCCTGGTGGGGTGAATNNGTGAATAACCGCGACAAAGCGGACTTTGATCGCCCGGGGACGCAGAAGCAGATCGATAAAGCGATATTTCAGCACAACACCCTTTTCCCCATACACAGGGCTTTCTGCCGTTTGCATGGCATCGGGATTCTCGAAAAGCGTTGATAGTTTAATCTTTTGACCATATAACCGAGGTCGTCCCCGCATTTTTTTTGTTGGCGTTTCACCATACGGCAGATAGCCCACTG
>DMNE01000447.1:11453-11576 GCA_003453735.1 Nitrospiraceae bacterium
GCTTGCCAGCGGCACGGCAAAGACACTGCCGAGAGCGCCGACCAGGAGGGCAACCGCTTGACAGGAATGTCCCATGATATATTCCGGTTTCGTATTGGCCTCCGACTCCTGATGGAGGAGCTT
>DMNE01000360.1:0-7470 GCA_003453735.1 Nitrospiraceae bacterium
AAAAACATTGGGCAGCAAAAGTTACAGAATCTCAAGTTATAGAAATTAGAAGGTTATATAAAAATGGTGAACGAGTTAGACGCATTGCAGAAAAATTTAATCTCAATGAAGGAACAACTCATGATATTTGCCATAGAAAAACCTGGAAACATCTAGAAGGCGACTAAATGGGCGCATACGAACCTCTCTTCATTGCTGGTTCAACTACTGGCCTAGTCCAAGGTCGGCAAGAATTCCTATTGCCCTCGGATGCGTTTACGCGACTCATAAACATGTGGATATTCCGCGAGGAGATAGTCCGCAGGCAAGGCCTCGCCTTTTTAGGGCGTTTACAAAGAAACTTCACTAGTCAATCTCTAGGCAATTCTGGTGCATCTCCTTGGTCCTTCAATATATTCACGATTCTTGCTGCTGTTATCCCTGAAATAAACCCAGAGATCCAACCTGGCAGTGTTGTTATTTCCATGGGAGGAGTTACTTTTACAGATCAAGGCAATGGCGCCCTTACAGGATCATCGGCAGGAAATAGCGGCACGATCCTCTATAACACAGGAGCAGTTGTTCTGATGACAACAGTTGCTGGCGGCACTCCTGCAACAATCACGTTTAATTATTATCCTAATCTCCCCACGATGGGAATATGTAAACAAGAACTCAATTCTCAGAATCAATTCAACACGATCTTTTTCGACACGACATATGCATATACTTATTCAAACGTAACAGAACAATTCTCTCAGCTGACGACTACAACATGGACCGGAAATGACGCCAATTTTTTCTTTTCGACGAATTGGTGGGTAGATAGTAGCACTCCCCCTAACAAACTCTTCTGGGTGACGAACAACAACGACCCCATTCGCTACTACAATGGGACATCATTCACTCCATTTTCTCCTCAGATAGATAGCACTAATGTCGCCATAGTGCTAGTTAATTGCTTGGCACTGCTTCCATTCAGGGGTCGTCTTCTCTGCTTCAACACTTTAGAGGTTAATCCAGCAACATTGACAAATACAAAATATTCTCAACGTGTCCGATGGTCAGCGATAGGGAATCCTATTCCTAACGGTACATACCAGCCATGGTTTGACAATGTGAGGGGATTAGGAGGGTTTCTAGACATTCCTACTTCAGAACAGATTACCGCAGTAGGATTCGTTCGGGACAATCTCGTTATCTATACAGAAAATCAGACTTGGCAACTTCGATATACAGGCCGTTCGATTGCTCCATTTCAGATAGAAAGAGTCAATCCGGAGCTCGGCGCCTATTCTCTTTTCTCTGCTGTCCAGATGGATTCTAGTTTAGTAGGGATAGGAGATAAAGGTATCGTTGAATGCGATTCCTATACATCAGAAAGGATCGATATCAAAATACCGGATCTTGTCTATTTGAACAGCAACGTGTCTGCAAATCCTCAGAGAGTGCAAGGAATTAGAGATATTCAGCAAAAGTGCGTCTACTGGACCTATGTCGATTTTTCTGTCTCTACGCAAACCATTCCTAATACTGTCTATCCTAATCGTAGGTTGGTCTACAACTATGAGAATGATTCTTGGGCTATTTTTACCGATAGTCTTACGGCTCTGGGATATTTTCAAAGCGTAGTTAGTATTACATGGCAAAATGCTACTTGGGCGTGGACAGAGGCAACTTATCCCTGGATATCGAATACCGAACTCTATCCTGCTCTAATGGGAGGCAATCAACAGGGCTTCATATCCTATCTGGGAACAAATATCATCCCAGAAGGGCCGCAGAACGAACAGACTTTAACTATAACTGGAATAACTGGGAACAATACTACTGCTACAGCTATCACAAGCCCGAACCATAATTTGTTGAGTGGGCAATGCATTCATATTACTGGGATACCTCTAGGCACTCCATTTAGCAATACTCTAAATAGTCCATATCAAGGCCTAATCTCTGGCGCTACGCAGGCGAATCCTTGCGTGATAACTACCTCTCTTAATCACAACTTAACAACTGGCGCACAGATCACGATATCGAACGTCGGTGGCATGACTCAATTGAATGGACAACAATGTTTGATTACTGTTCTGACGCCAACGACATTTTCTCTAAGCAATTTGCAAGGTGTAGCGATAAATTCAACTGCTTATAGTGCATATACAAGTGGCGGTCAGTATGTTTCAGAGACAATCAACGCATTTGGAATCAAAGTAATTAATAATAACTCCTTTGAATTATTTCATTACAACCCATCCAGCGGACAGTTTGATATTCCTCAATTGGATTCATCCTCATTAACTTATGTAGGTGGCGGAGAAATCGTCCTTCGTGATGGAATCGACATTGTTACCAAGAAGTTCAACTTCGCAGATCAAGGCCAAAACATCCAGCTGGGCTGGTTCAAGATCCTTGCGGATTCGACACCAAGCGGAGCTTTTTCCCTTAACATGTTCTTAAACTATGATGATCCGAACAGTGGCAATCAGGCAGTGAATTGGCCTCCGATGAACAATAATCCAAGCGCAGAAAATCCGGATCCTTTCTTCAATGAGACAATTCCAACGACAGCGCCGACACTGATCGAATCCGCTTTAGTGGGAACAGTTCCTCCTCTCACTGGATCCAAATTCTGGCACAACGTCTATTGTCCTATCCGGGGAGCTTTCATAACGATGGAATTTTTCCTATCCAATGCGCAATTAGCAGGGGTAGAGCAGCAGCAGGATATACAAATCGATGCCCTAGTACTGTATATGAGGCAGGCTGGGCGTCTACAAACTTGGTAAACTATGTCAGGACCAGCCTATTTTGATACGCCGATTGCGACAGATCTGCAAAGCACTTCACAAGGACAAATGCGAACCAATTTTTCTCAAGCGAATACGAGTTTCGGCGTAGATCATGTGAATTTTGCCAATACAAGCGGTAATACTGGCAAGCACAACTGGACCACATATCTAGTCCAAGGAAGCGATCCGAGCAACACTTCTGGTCAAGATCGTGTCTATGCGAAATCTGTTACTTATCCAGGCGGATTAGGTACATTTTTAGAGCTCTTTATGTTGCAGGAGAATAATGCGACTCCGATTCCTTTAACTGGTCTAAATGCAAAGATAGGGGTAGCTAGTTCTTCAAGCTTATTTGGAGGAGGATTGTATATTAGTTGCGGGAATGTGGTAGCATCGACAGGAGGGGCGCCAGTTACTTTTGCTAGGGCTTTTCCTCATAGTTTTGTTGCATGTGTTCTTACGACTAACGGTTCATTTAGCGGAAATTATTGGTATACGAGTGGAACCCCTACAGGAATGTTAGTTTTTTGTTCTACTGGTTCGCCTAATGTTAATTACATAGCAATAGGAACATAAATGACTCTCCCAGGCGTCAGCAGTCAGCAATACGAGAGTTTCGTTCCCGTTTATGACGTTATCCCTGAGCATTGGGAAATGGCACGCCAGCAGCTCGTGGAGCAACTGAAAAAGATAACTAATCAACTCAATGCATGTGAAATAGGGTGGTTTCTTGATCAGGAAGTAGTGGCCGGCAAAAATCTCTTCCCAGGGACAACTGCTTCGACGAATCAGAATTACAGAACAGTGCTTAGGAAAGTATTTGCGACTGGAGCTCTTCCGAACAATACACAGAATAAATATGCCCATGGCATTATTGTGAATGCGAATTTCACGCTCATAACTATGTATGGAGGCGCATCGAATCCATCAGGAACTTTTCCTTCTTTGCCGATGCCATACACTTCAATAACCGCAGGAAGGAATGTACAGCTTGATATGGACCAGACATACATTTACATAACCACAGCCTTTAACTATTCAGGATATACGCAATCATTCGTAGTGGTAGAGTACACTCAAGAACTTTAGGAAAATTATGGCCTTTCACGAATCGCATTCGCCTATAAAACCTCCAGAAGGGGGATATAAGACAAAAGCCAAATATGCGCCTAAGGGAATGAATCGTTTTGCTTATAAAGATCCGGATCATTTTCAGAAGGTGCCGACGAAAAAGAAAAAACTTAAAAAACAGAAAGCCGAAAAACAGGTGAAGAGCGGCGATTATGTTCCCTATGAGATGTAAATAGAGGAGAAAACTATGGCAGGTACATTTGGGAAAGTAGCAGCTGGTGGCGGATTAGGATTAGCGGGTCTTTATGGATTTAATCCGAAATTTAGAGGAAATGTAAATAAGTTGCTTTTCGGAAGGCCTGAGAAATTCCAACAAAGACCTATGTTTGGACCAGAGCAGAGACCGCTTTACGAACAACTACAAGCGGCGACCATGGGGCGTGGAGCTGGAGGAGCATTCGGAGAAGCTGGCGACTACTATCGAAGTCTTTTGGAAAATGATAATGAGACTTTCAATGCCATGGCACAACCTGAACTCCGAAGATTCAGACAGGAGATTATACCGGAAATATCCGAACAATTCGCTGGAATGGGAGCGGGTGGCCTGTCTTCGAGTGGGTTTAGAAATGCTGCTGTAGCAGCTGGGACAGATCTTTCTGAGAGACTGGCAGCCATGAGAGCACAGCTGAGAGGACAAGGAGCTCAAGGCCTCATGAGTCTAGGACAATATGGTCTGAGTCCATTCTATGAAAACATCATGAGGCCGGCACAACCTGGATTATTACAATCTTTTGCAGGTGGTGCAGGTAAGGCAGCCGGAGCATATTTAGGCGGGAAATTCGGATAAGGAGGATTTTCAAATGGTCCAAGTCATACCACGTGAGGGCGGAGCGGCCGGCATTGGCCAAGCTTTTGGCGCAGGATTAGCGGAGCAACTTCCTCAAGAAATCGGCAGATATCGATTGAGAAAAGGTCTCGAGGAATTAGGGCAGCCAGGACAAAAGCCGATGACTCCTTTCCAACAAGCGGCAAAGTTGGCATCGATTCCCGGGATTACGCCCGAAAATATGGGACCATTCATTGAACTTCTCCGCAGACAAAACGCGATTAGAGAGGCGCAGGGAGGCGAACAGGTCCAAGAAGGTATCGGAACACAAGCGATGCCAAAAGAGCCGATTGTAGGGGCTGTAAGTGAGATTGCGCAGAGAACAGAATCGCCCGATTATCTTTTCTCGCCATCTCCAGAGCAGGTTTATAGCGAAGCAGTAGAATTGCAGAGGCAAAAACCTAATCTTTATCCAGAGGTTGCCGATGCCCAAGCTTTTTTGCAAAAAAGATACAACGATCGTTTAGTCAGGGATCAACAGATAGAGACTCGATTAAATAGCATCGATGAGAGGATCAACGAAGCTACCAATGAAATTTTACAGAAAAAAAATGTTTATTCAGATGTCCCTGGGGAAATAGTCAAGAAAATAAGAAATAAATATCTGAATAATCCTGCTGTAAATCCACGGAAAGCAGGAAATGAAGCAGCTAGAGAGATTCTAGATTTTGGAAAAACAAGATTGAATCTTAAAACAGCCGCAGAGCCATTTAATACAATCATGCATCCTAAAGAAACCTTTGAGAGAATTTCTTCAGCTAAAAAGGAATATGAAAAACATGATGCGTTAGAAATCTTCAAAGACGATTTGCAATCCAATTTCGGATTGAGCGATAAGACAGCGAATTATATTGCAAAACCCATAGAGAGCAACCAGAAACTGAATTCATATATTAAAGGCCTAAATCCAAAATCCACTGTCACATATTCAAAACCTGAAAGTTTCTTCGAACGACCAGAAGCTACAAAGATACCAGCTAAATCTCTCAATGAAATAGTGAAAGAAGTGTCAAATTTGATTACTGATGACGATAGTTTACAATCGATAGCCATAGCATTAGACGAGCGTCTCTACAATGGAAATGAATTTCTAAATTTAGTTAGAGATGATCCGAAATTTAGGAAAAATAAAGAGCAAGAAAGAGAATTGCAGCAGCCTTACAATGTTTTACCAAATCTGGGCGATATTATGTTTCTTGCGGTATCTTGGGCTAAAAAAAGAAGGAAGTTATGACACAGGCCATTCAAGCTTTGCTAAATTCCGTTTTGCCGACAGCCTTAGCAACTAAAGGTCTAAGTAAGATAAATCCTACTCTTAGTGATTTTCTGGTTGGAGCTTTATCCGCAGGCTATACCGCCGAACAAGCGATGGGATATCTAAGAGATACGTTTGAAAGCAAGTCATTCGCATCCACAAGAAAAAGACTGGAACAGGGGGAAGAGGAAGGAAGTTTAAGACCTGACGAAGCAGCAGCATTGTCTAGAATTCGACGCAGTCAAGAAATACCGGCAGCAGTAGGAAAGGCAGCAGTATTGGGAGCTGGATTAATGGGAGGCAGAGCAGCAGCAGGAATGCCAAAAATTCCAGGTGGACAACCATCCCCATTGATTCCAGCCCCTAGAGGACAAGCAGCTCAACAATTGGCAGCTTCGGCACAACNNATTACACTGGAACTCCTCAAGTGAATCAAGTTCCACCTGGGCAGGCGCAGTTTCCGCCTATGGGACAAGTATCACAAGGAATTTCACAACAGGGGAATCCTTTAGATTTGATCCGTCAATATCATCCGGATTTGGGAGATCATATAGAGCAATATGTGCAACAAGGACAATCACCAATTGCAGCGGCAGCTCTGGCAAAAAGAAGTGGCTATTTCAATGATGTGATTAAATCTATAGAAAAATCCGAAAAGATGAATTTCGTTGATTGGGTGGCAGATATATTTGGATTGCCTAAAGTGGAAGGAAAACAAATTGCTACACAAGGTCCTCAAGCAGGTCCTGCGGGAATGCGGGGACAGGCTGCCCAGCCTGGGCCAACAGCACCTCAAGGACATCCAGAACTTTTGAGACTTTTGGGTCAAGCAAGCCAATTTATGGCGAATTATAGAGGAAGAACATGAGAGAATTCGCCGATATAGTTCAGGGCATCATTGACTATACACGGGCGAATATCGACTCTATTGACTATGAGACACAAGGACAGATTGCTGAATTTCTTCAAAATGCTTTCCAATTCATCGAAGAGCAAGGGCAAAAAGCACCTCCAGAGGCGCCTCTTCCTCCAGGCGTAGAAATCCTATGGCAAATTGCCGGCAGCGATCCAGCTGTTTTCGTCAACTATCTTAGAACAGTTCCTGAGCCCCATCTAAGAGCAATAGCCGGCAATGCGGACCAGTTGCGAAATCTAATCCAACGCTTAGGTGTCGAATTTCCCGCTTTAGAGCCCCCTATAGCTGATGGAATCGAAAAGGCGCCTCTTCAGTCATCCAATATCTAGGGCTTTCACTATGAGCCGAAAAGCGGCCATCTTTTAGTGAGATTCCAGGGAGGGAATATTTATAGCTATAAAGGCGTGCCTCCAACCATTTTTAAAATATTCCAGGCCGGAGCAATACCAGCGAAAACGGATGGCGAAAATCAGTATGGGGTGTGGTGGCGAGGCAAGTCCCCAAGCTTAGGCGCGAGCTTCTACGAGCTAATTCGCAATAGCTACCCATATGAAAAAGTTGCATAAATTCCTTG
>DMNE01000360.1:7512-7667 GCA_003453735.1 Nitrospiraceae bacterium
AACGGCACTTTTCGAGAAGTGAAAAGAAAAATATTGTTCAATTTTTCTAAACCACGTTCTTGTGGCTGTATACGAAAGTTTTCCAGTTTTAAAATTTTTGAAGGAAATTTTGAAAAATCAAAAGGATGTTGGATCTGGAAAGGTTGTTTAAATCA
>DMNE01000112.1 GCA_003453735.1 Nitrospiraceae bacterium
CGTGCTTTTCCAAGATTTCGATTACGCTCAGAGCAGAACAGTCCTGTTTCGTTGTGAAGATCTTGGCGTCCCCCCTCGTCACGAAGAGCAGGCAAACTTATCTCCAGAATCGTACCCCCCTTTTGCAGAGCGAAAGCGCGGAGAGGAGGATTTCACAGATTCGTTCATAGCTCAGCCGTCTTCTTTATTTTCCAGATCGTCAATGCCTTTCGGATGACTGGTATATTTTGACCAACTTTTCAGTTCTTCTACGTTCGATGAAAAGGTCCTTCTGATCTGTTCAAGACCTTTTCCCGATAGTGGGATATCGCAGGTGTCATAATAGCGTTTTATCTCGCCTCCCGCGGTCTCTCCGCGTGGCATCAGGTAGAGTGTTGTAACCATACTGATGTAATCAGTAAAAAAAGTATTTCTGAGATTTCACTCATTGCCCCGAAATTGTCTCCCGTCAGTCCGCCGAACCTCTTAAGAGAAAAGAAGTGGGAGAAAAGGCTGAAGAAGTAAAGGAGAAAGCAGAGGACAGCAAGTAAGTAAAAACTTCTTATCCCATAGACCCTGTAAAGGTATAGCACCGTGACAGATAGATACAGCACAAATACCAGCAGCGTTGCAAGGGCAACATGAAGGAGCCTCACATTGTCCAGGAAGATTCGGCCGAGCCCGTCGGGGCGGGCAGCAACACCATGATTCATTGCAGGAACCGTGGCCCACCGCGAAAATACGGGCATAAGAAAGATCATCGATAAGGCCACGATGAGTGGGAATGAATGCAACAGGGCGTTCAGCAGGAGAAACTTCATTAAGATCGTCATCACCAGCGCAATCGCTCCCATCGCACCGATAGTACTGTCTTTCATCACCGCAAGCCTTACTTCTCTGTCTTTTGCCGGATCCCCGCTTGATTTGACCGCTAATGCGTCAAAGGTATCGATAAGGCCGTCCAGGTCAAATCCGCCATTAGCAAGCAACTGAACCAGTATAACAAGACCGCTTACGACTTCAACTGACAGCACTCGCATCCCGCCTAAGGCTGTTATCACCATGACGAGGCCCTGAAGAGCTCCGGCTACAGGAAAGAATATAGTTGAAGCGACGAGGTCCTTTTCGGAAACTTCACCCCTAATCCTGATAGGGACAACCGTAAGAAACTGAAGGGCAAGGAGCAACTGCTTCATCTAATTCACAATCTCGTCGGAGACTCCTGCCTCGCCGAAGGTCGCCATTTCCCGGTATATTCTCAGGCCAGCTTCTATGAGCATTATGGCAAGTGCTGCCCCTGTTCCCTCTCCAAGCCTCAGATCCAGGTCAAGGATAGGCTTCAATCCCATCTTTTCGAGCATGACTTTATGCCCTACCTCAACTGAGTTGTGGGCAGCGAACATATAATCTCTTGTCTTCGGCTCGATACAGTAGGCAATACAAGCACCTGCGGTGGATATAAGCCCATCTATCACAACAGGGATACGGTTTGAGGCTGCTCCCAGAATCAATCCTGCTATTCCACCGATCTCGGCACCGCCGACCTTTGAAAGGACATCAATGGCATCCGCATCATCAGGCTTATTCAGTCTTATACCATCCTCAATGACCTTAATTTTTCTCTTAAGTGAGTCATCGGAAATACCCGTGCCTTTTCCGGTGACTTCCGAAACAGGTCTGCCGGTGAGCACCGATGCAATAGCACTTGAAGGTGTCGTATTGCCTATGCCCATATCCCCAGTGCCAAAGATCCTGTATCCTTTCGTAGCATATCCCTTCGCAAGTTCAATCCCCACTTCAAGGCACTTGATGGCTTCTTCCCTCGTCATCGCAGGACCCTTCAGGAAATTCTTTGTGCCCCTGACGACTTTCATCTTCATGAGGCCCTCGATCTCCCCAAAGTCATAGTCAACGCCGATGTCAATAACAATAACTTCTGCCCCCGCATGACGCGCAAGGACGTTGATGCCTGCCCCGCCCCTGAGAAAGTTAAACACCATTTGAGCGGTAACTTCTTTTGGATAGGCAGAGACTCCTTCGTGTACCACTCCGTGGTCTCCCGCAAAGGTGAAGACGACCTTTTTGTCGAGCACGGGACTCTTGTTTTCCGTGATGGCAACAAGTCTCCTCGCAAATTCCTCAAGTCTACCGAGACTGCCAGGGGGCTTGGTAAGGATGTCAAGATGTTTCTGTGCTGCTTCATAGAATGCAGCATTTAACTGCCTGATACCATTTAGGGTATTTTTCACCAGATCCATTCCGCCTCCCCTTTCATCATTTTATTTTCAAAGGTATCCCCGCTGCGATAAGATATACCTCATTCGCAACGTGCGCAACCCTCTGGTTCAGATACCCCGAACAGTCTCTGAACTTTCGCGACACGGTACTTTCAGGGACAATCCCCATGCCGACCTCATTCGAAACGATACAGAGGTATGATCGAGTGTGTCCGCCAAGCATCTCTATGAAATCATCACAATACCTTTCCAGAAGTGCTTCATCAGTGAGCAACAGGTTCGAAATCCAGAGAGTCAAACAGTCCAGAAGGATCACATCATGCGTGTTCGTGATCTCTCTTATTACGGCGGAAATATGCTTCGGCTCTTCGAAGGTCTCCCACTCTGCTGAACGTTCTTTTCTGTGACGTGCTATTCTCTCCTCCATTTCACGGTCAAAAGCCTGCGCAGTTGCAATGTACGCCTTTTTCCCGGGTCTCTCAGACGCCTGCCGGAGAGCGAAGGTACTTTTGCCGCTCTTCGCTCCACCGATAACAAAAATAATTCTGCTACCGCTGCCTGCCATTACTTCTTATCGGACCCCTCCATATCTTTTTCGAACATCCCACGCAATATATCGTTTGCACAAAATTTCCCGCACATGGTGCATGAATGTTCGTCGCCGTTGCCCCTCCTGGCCTTTATCTCCCTCGCCCGTTCTGCATCTATGGCCAGAGAAAATTGGGTGCCCCACTGCATGTTCCGCCTCGCCTTTGACATTACCTTATCCGTATGCATATTCTTGTGCTTTATCATGTCTCCGACATGAGCAGCAATTCTGGACGAAATGACTCCTTCCCGCACATCCTCGGGAAAAGGAAGTCCTAAGTGTTCCGAAGGGGTTACATAGCATATAAAGTCAGCACCATATGAAGATGACAGAGCGG
Source organism: Nitrospiraceae bacterium (assembly GCA_003453735.1). Lineage (GTDB taxonomy): Bacteria > Nitrospirota > Thermodesulfovibrionia > Thermodesulfovibrionales > UBA9159 > UBA9159. Next base: position 3,143 of record DMNE01000112.1, read on the forward strand.
CGCCAATAGCGGCCGTGATATGGTCATATCCCGGTGCGACGTCGGTTGTGATCGGGCCGAGCATATAGAAGGGAGACTCCCCGCTCATTTTCTTCTCCATGATGATATTCGCCTCTATCTCATTAATCGGGATATGTCCCGGACCTTCAACCATAGTCTGGCATCCTGCCTCCCTACCGATTTCCGCAAGTTCGCAGTTGATAAGCAGTTCCTGAATCTGGACTCTGTCAGAGGCATCATGGATCGCACCGGCACGAAACCCGTTTCCGAGGCTCAAAACGGTATCATGCTTCTTGAGTATCTCCACCACCCTGTCAAAGTGCTCATAGAGAGGGTTCTCTTTATTGTTATGCTCCATCCATGCGACCATGTAAGAACCGCCTTTCGAAACCAGTCCTCCATAGCGGTAATGCTGCTTCCTGAGCATTTCCACGGTCTTTCTGTTGATCCCGCAGTGGATCGCCATGAATGCGACACCCTCTTTGCACTGCTTTTCGGTAATCTCAAAAAGAAGCTCCGCCGGCATATTGACGGCCGCCCCGTATTTCTCTATGGCAATAGCAAAAGCCTCGTAGAGGGGAACCGTACCTACGGGAAGGCTTATCGCATCCATAACCGCCTTTCTGATTCCGGCTATGTCGCCGCCCACACTCAGATCCATGAGTGTGTCGGCCCCATATTTTTCCGCTATCCTTGCCTTTTCAACCTCCATCGATAAGTCGGCAATGTCAGTGGATGTCCCAATCGATGCATTCACCTTTGTTCTTAATCCCTTGCCGATACCTACGACTCTTTGTTTTCGGTTTCTGTTTGCAGGGATAACAATCTTCCCGGCAGCCACGTGCCCTCTGATGGTTTCGTGGTTAATTCCTTCACCTGATGCGACCGCCATAATCTGCTCGGTACTCTCCCCTTTTGCCGCTCTCTGCAGTTGTGTCATTGCTTCTTCCTCCTTAAAGAGTCCTCATTGTCATGAGCGCAAAAAAAATCCTCAAGGCTAGAAATGCCTTGAGGATTGCACCCTGTTTCACTTCATCCTCACCTTCCGTCCGCGAGAAGGTTTTTGCCGCGATCGACACCTTGTTCGTACTCCGGCCACTATTTTTCGGATACTGTCAGTCAGGCAGGTCTTCTGGCTCCCGGTTCATCCTACTTACCGGCCTTCCCAGGGGCTNNCTCCTCACGGGATTCCCTATTAAGCTCATCGCACCTGAACTATATTCCTTTTATATACCCCAATGATAAAATATGTCAACCTCTAATTTTGATTATCGCGTCTTATAATTTTAAGGTCTCGCCCATCTCTTTTTCTGCTTCTCGAACTAGAAACGTTATTTTCTTCTCGTCAAACTGCTCTCCTGCCTCCAAAGCTGTCAGGGTATCCTCAAAAACTTTCACAAGCATGCAATTTACTTTTATATATCTCTCAAGCATGCCCACGTGTCCAATTACCTTCCCGCTCCATATCCCCTCCATAAAGCTGAAGACGATATTAGTGATTTGCCTCATGATATCGGCAAGGACAGCGACTTCGGGGTTTTTAAAATAAGCAGTGCCTTCATAGGACGATGCTGTTTGAAGTTGAAGACGTCCTTCCTTCTGAAGATTATGGTATGCCTGTGTGCCCTCCAGGACGATCTGGTGATGGTATAGCACGTTCGTAGTAACAGGGAGATTATTCAGCAGATCATTTCTTTTCAGGAATTCAAAGTTGATGCGAATCTCCTGCAAGGAGGAGTCGGGCTCGAACATGATAAATCCGACGTTTGGCTCCACTCCATGCTTCCTGAGGATGTGAAGAGCTCTCTCATTCTGAGCCACGGTTGTCATCTTATTCATCCGCCTGAGCGACTCGTCTTGCCCGCTTTCGAGTCCGACGAGAATGTGGCGGAGACCGGCATCCACCAGAGCACCGATGGTTTTATCGTGAATATCATTGACTCTTCCTTCGATGCCGAACCGTATGTCTCTTGGCTTTAAAAGGGCGGCAATTCTCAGGGCTCTTTCCTGCCCCTTCTGTCCGGGACCAAAAAAATTGGGATCGGTAAAATAGAACTCCCTCAATCCTCTTTCTGAAATGATTTCATCGATTTCCTCAACAATATTTTCCGGACTCCTGCCGCGCCAGCGGCTCCCCAGGCCATAAAAAGAATTGATAGAACAGAAGGTGCATTTTCCGTAGCATCCGCGGCTCCCCAATAGGTTTGCTTCCGGTAAACGGTACATCGCCTCAGTGCGTACGGGAAGAGGAAGGCTATCAAGGTGCTCGATGGGCTTCTGTCTTTGGTATTTGATGCCGCCCGACCCATCTCTCACTGCAAGGCCGGGGACGCAGGGAGTATAGATTCCGGTTGAAGCCGCCTCTGCTAGATTTGCAAAAGGAACCTCGGGTTCTCCAATAATGACAGAATCAACAGCGCAACAGCTCTTCAGGATGTCTTTAGAAGCATTTGTTGCAAAAAAACCATAGGCGGTTATAGAAGAGGCTAACGCTTCACTCTTTACTCCTTCGAGACAATCAAAGAGCGCAAGGTCCCTCCTCCACTGATAGACCATATGCACTCCGAGGATATCCGGTTTTATAGCACGCACTCTGTCCTGTATCTCTTCATAGGATAGGCCATCCAGATACCCTTCCACGATCGAGACGTCATGTCCTTCTCTTTTCAGCATCCCAGCCGCATATCCGGTGAGAAGGCATGATGAGAGCGGAGTGTTTGCAATATCGTTACACCGTTCAGGGATAATGCTCCGCGGGTGCTCCAATAGGAGTATCTTCATTGCACTACCGCACCTCCTGCCGGAGAAACACATTCCTGCAAAGGTGCAAAGTCTCCAGGCGGTATCTAAAGGCATCGAAGGGTTTCGGATTATAGTATGTCGGATACAGAAGGTCTGTCTCGGGCCCTATGACTCCACTGGCTCTCGCTACTGCTTCAATCTGTGTTCCCGGCAAAATACGTATATTATTTAACACGACGGTGCCAAGATTTTTCTTTCTGCTGTGCTTATCATAGACTCGCTCTAACAAGCGAAGTCCCTTATCACAGGTCCTTTTCGACTCCCCGGGAACATTCACCATGAAGTGGTAAACACTGATCACATCGGTCATGGCAGCGATGCCAGCAGCTTTCATGATGTCCCTCTCACTGAGCCTTTTGTCAAGCACGTCGAGAGATTCCTGACAAAGGCCGTCGGGTGAAAAAGAGAAACACTCACATCCTGCTTTTTCAAAAAGTGCTGCAGTTTTTTCATCGAAATAATCTTCTCTCATGAAACCATCCCATTTGAGCTTCAGTTTCCTCAGGAGTATTTCTCTGCATATAGCTTCGATGTGGTCACTGGGAAAATTCACGATTGGGTCGGTGAAATGAAAGCGCTCAATACCATATTCCTTGTTCAAGGATTCCATCTCGTTCACCACATCCCGCGGTGATCGGCACCTTAACCGCCTTCCCTGTAGTCTGGGATATACACAATAGGCGCAATGGAAAGGACAGCCACGTTTTGTCTCAATTCCGATGGAAGGTACATAATCATTATTCCCTGAATAAAGGGAAGGATTCAGCAAGTTTCTGATGGGCCGGCCGTAATGCGCCATAGCCAAGCGTGTCGAGGGCACAACGATTTTTATTCTCTTCCCCCTGCGCATACAGAGTCCTTTTATGGGAGGCGGATTTTCCAAAGAAACGAGGAGAAGCGGCAAAGGAGTTTCCGCTTCTCCTATGATACCGTAATGAATTTGCGGCGCTTCACGCATCAGCCGTTCAGGGAAAAGCGAAAACCCTGCGCCGCCAACAATAAGCCAGGATTTCGGCATGATAGAAGCAACCAGCCGCGCAGTGACCAGGAAGGGGGGAACGAGGGAGCTGGTCTTGTTTGCCAGCGGGTCTATGTTCCGGAACGATAACCCCACCACATCCGGTCTGAAGCTCAAGAGCTTTTTTTTCACGGCCCCGAAGGGATCTATCTCAAGATTCATGTCGAGAATCTCCACTTCATACCCTTTCCGGTGAAGAGAACCTGCCAATATGACAATTCCAATTGGGTAGACTCGCTCGTGGGCAATCCCCTCCATCGAAGGGGTCTGTATGAATAGGACACGCATATTTTTCACCCTAGGAGTATTAACGCAAAATATTTTATGAAGCTGTCTTTGTTCTTCAAGGTTCTCACGGTTGCGCCTGCTCGTCTGACCGTCTCAAATACGTCAATGCCTGCTCCTTCCATAGAAGGTCTGGCATTCGCTGTGTTCGTACAGACTCCATTGGTGGCGCAGGATTTACAGAGTGAGCACGGACCCGCCCAATAGGAAAAGGCTTTATAAAAACCTGCTTTGAATGTCTCCCGTTCCGCCTGCAAAACCCGCTGCTGGAAAACTTTCGTCGGCGGCTCGCCCTCAAGCAGTAATGCATACTTGTAGTCTCTTACGATGTCTCTGGTCTTCTGAGACGTAGGACTGTTTGGAGGACAACGGGGGCTCCCATATCTGTCACATCCAAACCGGCAGCGAAGATCTGTCCAGTCGGAGATGTGGATATCTTCTGTCGTTATCCGGTAAACTTTTCTAAAACCGATTGCTAGAATTCTTGAACTCAGAAGGTCTACCGCCTCGATATGGAGAGCCCCAAGAGCCCTTTTATCCTTTGAGGCGAACAGAACAGCCGTATCGGTCTTCAAGGCAATCAGATCCGTACAGGAAAGCCCGAGACGGCATAACTCATCCTGAACAAGCTTGCCTGAAAAAATCCTGCCGTTGAACGTGTTGAGAAACATATTCAGATCGCTCAGCGCCGCTTTTTCAGGGCTGTGCTCCAAAAAGAAATCATGAATCACAACAATACCCTTCTTCCTGAGACAATCAGAGGCCGACATCAGAATATGGGGTAACTCTTTCTCGGAATACGCATGAACAATGTTAGAAAGGATGACAAGATCGAAGGTTCCCTTTCTGACAGGCCAGGGTTCAAGGACATTTCCCGGGCAATACCGCATCCTTCCGTCGAGCGATTTATCTACCAATATCTCCCTGGTATAGTCAAGGATATCCGGAAGATCAAGGAGGACTGCTTTTGTAAGAGGGAAGTGCTCAAGGAACGCTGCTGCAATGGCCCCCGAGCCGGCTCCCACATCAAGGATCTCTCCTTTCAATGGCTGACCTTCAAAGAATCCGAGGATCTCTTTACTCTTTATTTTTGCGATGCTGTCCATTGCGCTGATGTATTTTCTTATGCGATTCATTCTTTTCCAAGAGCTATCATGCCCTGCATAATCCGCTTTCCTCCCCTTCTTGAGACACTCAGAGATTCCCTTCCAACTCAAATGAAGGAATTTTCGCCAGAGGATGGAGTCTCCCTGATAATGTTCTCTGCCACGCACCAAATAGTCACTTGCCACTTGAGTGTTAAAATATGTTTTATCTTGCTTTGTTACCAGTCCCATTGCACTGAGAGCTTGCAGAAACCGTTTAAGCCCCTGGGGATGTACCTTAAGCGTCCTGGAACGCGTATCAACGCTCGCTCCTTTCTCTTCGATGAGGGAGAAGATTTCCATCTCAACCGAAGTAAAAAGAACCTCCGAAAACCAGTAGGCTGTGGCCAAATCTTCAAGATATTGTGGTCCGGTTTCCTGAATGTCGTGATGCAGGAAAGATAAGGTCTTTTTCATAAAACAAAAATCCTCAGAACTGTTGCCCTGAGGATTGCACCATGTTTCACTTGATCCTCCCTTCTGTCCGCGAGAAGGTTTCCTTCAGTGACTCATAGTCACTCTACTTCCTGATCGCACTTTACGGATATAGTTACTTCCAGGCAGGTCTTCTGGCTCCCGGTTCGCTCTACTCACCAGCCTTCCCGAAATGCAAATATCAGTGGCTCTCAGTTGGCTTTCGTCCCCGGATACAGCGGCGGGACCGCTCCCGATTTTCACAGGATTCCCTCTTATGCCTTACGGCACCTGAAAATCATTTAATTCTTACAGGAAGTACAATCAAAAGTCAACAATATCCTCATACCACATCTCTCAAAAGTCAGAACGCGACGCGCAGAGTGCTTCTCATTAATCAAGTATTTTTTACGAATTGAATTCATTTCCTATCCACTCATGAAAAAAACCTTCTCAAGACCAAAAAGTCAATCGAAAATATTGGACCGATTTATCAGACCGTTATGAAGTTCTTTGGCGTGGTCCTGAAGGGAAAAACCGCGGCACCCCCCTTTTATATTCTTTGTAATCCTCACCAAACCGCTCTGAGAGTTCTCTTTCCTCGAGGGGGATTATGAAGATGTTGACCGCTACGCAATCAAGGACGGCGATGATCCCCACAGCAACAACACCGGTCATGAGGAAGACCCCCGAGAACATCAGGGTATGAGCCAAATACGTCGGATGCCTCACAACAGAAAAAGGGCCCTTTGTGACGAGGGTTCCCGTGATCCTTTCAGATATTTCGGGTAAGCCCACAAGACCCTCAAAGGTGAGGAGTTTGCCGGTCCACACATGAAGGGATGTGCCGAGTGACAGGAGGAAAATACCCACTATATTCACCAAGTGAGGAAAGTGAATCGTATAGTGAAGCAGGAAACCTCTCTGAGAGCAGATAAGATATGCCAGCGGTAGCCATGCCGCTATGAACACGATATACGTCAATCGACCGATTCTTCTAAAAAACGGCGTCGCACAGTGCACCAGTATCCAGAAAAGAGGTATTATTGGCCAGAGAACGAGCGTCGCCAGGGCAAGAACGTCCGTCAACCCTTATTCCTTAAGAAAACATTGAGGATCTTCCGCAAGAAAATCATGCTCGCCACGGTATTGCGAATAAGAATAGGCTATCGCCCTGCATCCTCTACAGGTGTCCCATCTTTTACACCTTCCGCATTTTCCCGTATATTTTGTCTTATCTCGCAGTGCCCCTAGAACCTCAGAGGTAGACCATATCTCCCTCAATGAGTCCTTCCTTAGGTTTCCTATGGGGATCGCCAGTCTCCTGCAGGGGGTAATGGTCCCGTCAGGAAGAAAGGTCAAACCTGATAGGCCAGCAGCACATCCCCCTATGGGAAACGCTCCACCGGAATCATTCGTGTCTGAAGACATCTGGGATGCAATAGGATCACCCGTAACGATCTTCAGCTCATTTGTATGTAGGGACGCTATAGCTTGATAGAGTTCCCGTACTCTTTCGCGTTTGAGCATTCTGTCGATTAACTCTCCCCCTCTTCCCGACGGAACGAGTCTCGAGAAACCCAACCTTTGAACTCCGACGGAGGATGCCAAGTCAACCACATCCATAAAATATTCGGCGTTTATTTCCGAGAGCGTGGTATTCAGGGTAACGGTTATTCCTGCTTCCAGGAGATGCTGAACGCCTTTTAGGGCTTGGTGGAAAGTCCCTTTTCCCCTGACTGCTTCATGCACCCTCTCTGGTCCTTCTATGCTCACCTGCACCCCCTTTACACCCAGTGCTTCCAGTCTTTTCGCCCTGTCCGCAGTAATAAGGGTGCCATTGGAAAGGAGATAAATATCGAAACCGCCTCTGCCTATGTCCTCAAGAATTTCGAAAATATCCTGTCTGAGAAATGGCTCGCCCCCGGTAACATTAAAGCTGGGAGAGAAGACGATATCATAGGTTTGAGTCCAGTCCTCTATCAACCGTGACACCTCTGCCACAGCCTCTCTTATCTCGGGCAGAGACATCTCAGAGGAGCCACGCCCGGTTTGATAGCAGTGTTTACACCTGAGGTTACACCTCTCCGTCAGATGATACTGAATGAAAAAATCATGTGAACCTATTATTGACATAGTTTATTGTAGGGTAACATAGAACTCTCGATTATTACAGGAGAGTACCGCACAAACGGAAAGGGCAGGAATGGTAGTTTTCCAACCGTTCCTGCCCTCTTCTTCGTGAAGTTCTTCGTTGCCTGACCAGCAACGTTAGCTCTTTCAACTCTTTCACTTGTGGCATACCTTGCGGGGATTTTCAGCCACTGTCTTTTTCATCCTTCCCCAAAAGGCAGCCTCTTTGATAAGTGCATCTTTGCTCACCATCTTTTTCATCCCTCTTCACCTCCTCTCCGCCTTAGATAAATCCTCCCCACTGCAGCCAACTTCGCCAATGGAAAGAGATTTTCTCATAGCTTTTATCTATATCCTATCACTCTTATGCGCATTGTCAAGTTCTATTTTGAAACGTAACAGGATTGATCGAAGAATGTTGGCAAAGGAATGCTCATGGAGGCGGGTTGCATGAGATATATATACATCCCCGCCTCCACATCAGATATAGGAAGTGCACGTCACAAAAAGACGTGCCCCTTTTCGATGCAGTGCCCTAATGAGCTTAGGAAACTCCTCACTGTTGTCTATTGGTTTCTTCGAGGGTTTACCGGCTCCCCGTCATTTTACTCGCGCCTCAACAGCAGCCCAGTTAATATTCTTGAAAAACGCCTCTATGTAATCAGCCCTCTTCAATCCATAATCGAGCATAAAGGCATGCTCAAACACGTCCATGATCAAGAGTGGATTGCATCCCGCCAGGTGCGAGACGTCATGTTCGTTTATCCAGACATTTATCAATCTCCCCGACGAAGTGTCCTGATAGAGCACTACCCAGCCAATTCCCCTCATCGCGCCTGTCGCCCTAAAATCCTTTTCCCATGTTTCGGAACTCCCGAGACTTTCAACCATCTTTTTGGCCAGCTTGCCGTCCTTGTTCATGCCGCCTTTTCCACCCAAATTCTCAAAATAGTACTCATGCAGCCTCATCCCGTTAAATTCCCAGCCGAGTCTCCTCTTTAACTCGGCAAATTCGAGTGTTCCTGTTTTTCCGTCCTTCACCAACTGATCAAGAGCATCGAGCACCTTATTTGTGTTCGTCACATACCCCTGATAGAGTATAAAGTGATTCTTTAACAATGTTTCGCTAAACCCCTCCATTCCAATCAATTTTACATAGTCGCGTGGTGCGTAAGGCATGATCTTTTCCTCCTTTCGTTGTAGCATTTAATTATACGCTTCTATGAGCAAGGGAAATCGCAGTTATTAATCTCATCATGATGGCATGTTCGGTCTTTCACAAACGTCTTTTATGCGCTCAATTTCCTCACTACTTCGAGAACCTTGTCATAGTCGGGGTGGTTTGATAACTCCGCAACAATTTCAATGTACCGTACCGTGTCTGTCTTGTCAATGATAAAGATAGATCGCGCAAGAAGCCTCAATTCTTTAATCAAAACTCCATAGGCATTGCCAAAGGAGGCGTCTTTGTGGTCTGAATAGGCCTTCACTTTATCAATGCCGGCAGTGGTACAGAATCTCGAGATCGCGAAGGGAAGATCCATGCTTATATTGAGCACTGCAATCGTATCCGGCAACTTTGCCGCCTCCTGATTGAATCTTCTCGCCTGCAAGTCACAGACGGGGGTATCGAGCGAAGGGGTAACACTGATAACCTTCAGTTTTCCTGCAAAGTCTTTCGGCCCTGCTCTCTTTAAGTCTCCGTCAAGGACCGTAAAGTCAGGTGCTTTATCCCCTACCTTGATCTCCTTACCGATCAATGTCAGGGGACTACCGTGAATCGTGATCATGCCCTTTCTTTCCATTCCTTTCCTGCTATCGAAAAGGTGCGC
>DMNE01000162.1 GCA_003453735.1 Nitrospiraceae bacterium
TTCAACCACATCACCATTATAACGCTCTAAAAAACTCTTCATTAAAAATCTTCTGAATCGTCCGAATGGCTGCACTGGATCTCTTATTTGCGAGGAAATTTTGTTCTGCCAAGCTTCGGGCTTGTGTTGGGCCTGAGCGCGTGCTTCGAATATACCGATGAGTTCTTTCCCTTATCATCGTAAGGGCTCGCTTGAGGGCCTTTATACTACTTGCTTTAACACCAGCGCAGCAAAATTTCGGGGCTGTAACTCTCGGACATACAAGAGCTTGGAGCGGCTATCATACTGCGCCTTCACCATGGCCAGCGAAAGATCATTGTCCTTCTTTCTCGCTTATCCAGTCTGGTAATGCCTTCTTCACGGGCTGCTTGCAAAGCCTCCTCGTATTCATCGTTGGTAATGCGACGATTTAAAGGCGGGTATTGAGAGGCATTGCCGCATGGCCGGTATTGATCCATTATATTTACATAGGTATTCGTTGAGATCTCTTTGGCTATAAAACGCATGATGTCTCTTGTCCCTGCTACTCCTCCCGGCATTACCAAGTGCCGTAAGATAATTCCCTTGAGGGCAACGCCGTTTTCATCCAAGGTGAGATCACCAACTTGGCGATGCATTTCTTTGAGAGCCTCTCTTGCCCTTTCAGGATAATCCGGTGCCTTCAAGTACTTGCGAGCCATCTCTGTATCCCAGAATTTAAAATCAGGCATGTAGATATCAAAGATCCCTTCCAAGAGTCTCAGGCTTTCAACAGCATCATAGCCCCCGGTATTGTAAACCAGAGGTACATTTAAGCCTCCTTCAATGGCATGGGGCAGGGCCTCCAGGATTTGAGGAACCACATGGGTTGGGGTAACAAAATTGATGTTATGGCATCCCTGCCCTTGGAGGTGAAGCATCATATCGGCAAGGGTTTTAGAGTCTACTTCGTTGCCTCCACCCAGGTGGCTTACTTCCCAGTTTTGGCAGAAAACGCAGAGAAGATTGCAATTGGTGATAAAGATAGTCCCGGATCCGTTAATCCCCACTAATGGGTCTTCTTCTCCAAAATGAGGATTATAGCTCGAGACCACAGCCAAACGGCCAGTACGACAAATACTCTTTTCATTCTCTAACCTGTTGACTTCGCATTCTCGTGGGCAGAGACGGCAATTCTCAAGTATTTTATAAGCCTTCTTTATACCTTCGGTCAGCTTTCCCGTTCTATGGGCCTCTATGTACATTGGTACGAACGAAATCTTCTTCTGGTTCATATTCTTGTACCGAATAACAGTATGCCTACCATTTTAGTTTCGAGAATTTAAGACCTCTAATGCTTTGCGCCTGCTCAGATGTTTAAGTTTTCTCAGAGCACTTGACTCTATTTGCCTTACCCTTTCACGTGTAATAGAAAGGTGTCTTCCTACTTCTTCAAGGGTGTGATCTCTATCAACTCCTATGCCAAATCTCATCCTTATAACCTCCGCTTCCCTGGGAGTTAAGGTCTGCAGAATTCTTAGTATCCGCTCGGTGACATCAGTTCTTTCGGCATCAGTGTAGGGGGAAGGACTATCTTTATCACTAATTAGATCCCCCAGTTCCGAATCTTCATCCCCTATCGGCGCTTGAAAAGATATTGGGTCCTGTATCGCCTTAAATGCTTCTTCGATTTTCCCGGTTGATACTTTCAGACTTTTGGCAATTTCTTCTTTGTTCGGTTCTCTTCCGAGCTGTCGTGTTAATTCTTTGGACGCTTTGGCAACCTTGTTGTAAAATTCCACCATATGTACAGGAACTCTGATAGTCCTAGTCTGATCAATTAATGCCCGTGTTATCGCTTGTCTTATCCACCATGTTGCATAGGTGCTGAACTTGAACCCCTTTTTATAGTCGAACTTATCTACCGCCTTCATAAGGCCGATATTCCCTTCCTGAATCAGATCCAGCAGAGTTAATCCCCTTCCTACGTAACGTTTAGCTATATTAATTACCAATCTCAGGTTACGAATTACTAATTCATTCTTTGCTTCGCTAACAAGGGTTCTTGCCCTGACTATCCCGTCCCACATCGTTCTCAAATCTTCGACCTTGATTCCCGCCTCTGATTCAACCTGCCTGTACTCATTCTCAACTTCTTTAGCAATGGTATCAAGTGGTACGGAATTGATTTTCCGTTTCCTCTTTTCTCTTATTATTTTTTTAAGGCCTTTAAAAGTCCCGTATCTTGCAATCTTTTTATCCGCCATTTCTATTTTCAGTATAAGGGTTTCAAGTGCCTTCAGACTCATTTCAAGTGCTTCATCTGTTTTTTCTTCTTCTGCAGTCTTCAAGTCATCTTCTTTTTCGCCATCTAAGCAGCTGGCTTCGAGTTTCCTGTATAAAGGCAGTGCTGTAACAATTCCCTTAATTATTTCTTTTCCCGCTTCCAACCTCTTCGCCAGATCTATTTCTTCGTTCCTTGCAAGTATCGAAATATTCCCCATCGAACGGAAATATGTTTCAACAATGTCCTCTGTTTCTTCATACTTCTCTTCTTCCTCTGAAACTAAGTCTTCTTCCTCACTAGTGTCAGGCTCATGATCATTAACAACCTCAACTCCCATACTACGTAAAAGATCCATAAGTTCTTCCAAGTCATCAGGGGAAAAATGCTCTGAGGGAACGGCATCATTTATCTCATCATAAGTAAGCTTCCCACGCCTCTTGCCTATGTCAACGATCTCTTCAAAAATATTCTTCTCTGTCATGCTTCTCCGTAAAATAAGTTTATTGGTGTCACCTATATAGCACCGAGGTTTCTTACAGCCTATGGTTGCACTTCCATTTGATTTTTTGCCACGCGTGGGAATTAGGCGGGGTCACAACATGAACTATAATAGGCAAAACCCTTTATTTGATTATAACAAAATTGATAACTTCGTGCTGTTCACCGGACCATAATCCAGCAATTCCGCGACGGGAGCAAA
>DMNE01000041.1:0-2812 GCA_003453735.1 Nitrospiraceae bacterium
GGATTAGATACCCATATCCAGGATGTCGTCGGCTTGCTTCAGGAAAAGAATCTGCATGCTGTCATCCTGGTGGGTCACAGTTATGGTGGGATGGTCATCACCGGCGTGGTTGATGCAGTGCCGGAGCGCATTGCTCACCTGGTCTATCTGGATACCTTTGTACCACGCGATGGTGAATCGATGGTCGATGTCTCGCCGCTGGTGATCCGTCTGCTGCTCCGCAAACAAGCCCACGGGGATGGCTGGAGAGTCGATTCTCAAGGCAGCTACGGGGTGACGACGGAGCCAGATCGCAGTTGGGTGCTCTCGAAGGTGACGCCACAACCCCTCAAGACGTTGGAGCAGCCGCTCCATCTGAAAAATCCAGCCATCGTGTCAGCGAAACCCCGTACGTATATTGAATGCACCAGCGGTGGTTTCTTCTTTTTACTCATGCAACGCATATCGGCCCACCTACTGGCGCCGAGAGCACTTCCTCCAACGGAAGCGGGGTGGCGTCTGCGGCAGTTGCCAACGGGCCATGATGCGATGATCACGATGCCGCGAGAACTGGCCGATTTGCTGCTGGAAGTGGTTTGACAAAAGGCTGCTGGGCTTTATCCAGGTTTTCATGGGGTAAGGTGAGCAGCGTTCAATTCTGGTGCGTTATCGAGAAGCTCCTCGATTGATCCTCTCTACAAGAAAGACGAGATGACCGCTCCCGGCCTCCCCTTTTTGGTGTAGGCGGATATCGACCGTATTGCTGATGTCCGTTGCACAAGCCGTGCTATGATTATTTGAACGGGCAGGATAAGCCACTGACTTCCATCGGAAAGGCTGAATATGAAACCAGATGTAATTGTAGTCACCGGAGCCAATAACGGAATCTGTTTGTCCATGACCAAAACACTGGTGGAATCAGGCCGCCGTGTTGTCGGACTCGATCTCACCGGGGAAAACCTCGCCTCCCTCCAGCGATCCAATCTGGATTGTTTTCGTTTTCATGATTGCGACGTGACCCGGAGTGATGAAGTCGATCGGGCGGTCCAATCAACCCTGGCGGAGTGGGGCACGATCGACATCCTGGTTAACGGCGCCTGCATCGCCATCTTCGCACCTTTTGAGTGCAAACCGCTCGAAGACACCCGCCGGGAATTCGAGGTGAACTATTTTGGCTATTTGAATCTGATCCGGGCGGTATTTCCTGTCATGAAGGCAAACGGTCACGGTGTGATTCATAATTTCAGCTCCGGGGTCGGGATCACAGGATTCCCGGGGATTTATGGCTATTCTTCCACCAAAGGAGCGATCGAAGCCCTTACCCGGACCCTGGCAATCGAGTTCAGGCCCCTGGGAATTACAGTCAACCTGATCCACCCGCCTCTGACGCGCACGAAGTCCGCTTCACCGCTCGGGGTGCCGGATGAGATGATGGCAGACCCGCAGGTGGTGGGAAGAAGACTGGCCGGGAAGATCGGATCGACGGCTGATATCATTACGCCGGACATCACCACTCGCTTGGGGTTATTTCCCTCCCGGCACTTCCCGGAAATCATGGGCCGTATGCTGTCCTCAATGACGGAGAGGTCAAGGAAAAAAACGGAGGGCGATGCCGCTTAAGATCGCCTGACGTCAAGGAATTAAGCCATTTTCTTTCATTATTTTCATTAAATCTTCATGCGTTGTGGAGAAAACAATCATCGGCAGAGTATTTTTCATATACAAAATATAGGTGGAATACGAGGTGACATCCACGGTCTCTCCGGAGGATTTCTTAAATTGCATTGTCGCCTGCGTTTTTGCCAAACTGTACTGATCGTCGAGATTCTGCGTCTCCAAAACACGAATCTTTAACCATTGAAATCCGATAGACGTAAAAAACGCTTTTCTCTTTACTATACTCTCAATGAGCTCATTGGCAGAAACAGCGTAAGTTACTCCGTGGGGATCAGCAGATAGAAAAGGATTACTGAACTGGCGAGCAATGGGCTCTCCTGCAAACGTATTACTATTCCGTTCAAACTGCTCAAAGAATTTTCGAACGATATCGCCAACTTGGTTCGTCATAATACTCCTTGGATCGATTGGAAAAGAGACTATCATAATCCGATAATACTTTAATACTCCAAGAACGATCATCCCGTCAATATTGACATGGAGAAACTCGCCACCTGCTTGCAAGAAGTTCAGAAGGCGCTGGAAGCGATCCGGGAGGACTTGAGCGGCCGCTTTTCCAAGGCCCTGACCATGCTGGCCACCTTCCGGGAGGACACCCAGGTGATCATCGGAAAGGCCAACGGAAGCACCGCCAGCCTTTACACCGACACGCAAGCCGGCTCCCCCACCTTAGCGGAACCCAAGGCGGGTAATTAAAAATATCAAGATTTACTTACGATACCGAATCTCCAGGAGGTAATGAGATATGGCTAAACCAAACCCCGCCTCAGAGAACTGACGCCGATGCTGCGCCTGAGCCAGGCCGATAGCAGTAATAAGGAGAAGTAGAATATTGTCCGCGTCCCACCCAATTGCGGCTAACGTAATCCGTTGTGCAGATAAGAGAGTATCATTCTTTGTCCGCATTCAAGAAGGAGCATGCCATGACAAAGAAAGCGGTCAAGTACTCGGGACGCAGGGATCCACGCTTCGTCCGCGTCCATAGGGGAGGCCTCCTCGACGAAGCTCGCCATCGGTTGCTCGCAGCCTGGGCCGCTGATTGTGCAGAACACGTCCTTCCACTGTTCACGGCCAAGTATCCAGAGGATCAACGGCCGCAGCATGCAATTGAGATCGCACGGGCATGGTCGCGGGGTGAGGCTTCTGTACTTCAGGC
>DMNE01000041.1:2860-3141 GCA_003453735.1 Nitrospiraceae bacterium
TGGCTGCATCTCCATCCGAGGCCGTTGCCAATGGCGAGCGGGAATGCCAATGGCAGCGCGAGCAACTTCCGGATGCGATCAGGGAACTCGTGCTCGATGATGAAGAACGACGCAATAAGAAGCTTGGATCGTTCTTTACCTGTTGAGTCTTATCTGCCCAATGCCGGCTAGCTGACAGGGCTACTGGGCGCCCAAATTGAGTAGATTTGCTTTTCAAGATGCATCAGTGAAAGTGTCGTCTTGCTAGAACCGCCCCACGGCTACGCAGCACGATTTGTGAG